>NZ_CP141831.1:0-68602 GCF_035621795.1 Pseudarthrobacter sp. LT1 | reverse complement strand
GCGAGTGGGCTCCAGTTCTATGGACTCCAGTCAACCGGCGGCGGCACCGTAACCAGCCGCGGCGTGTAGTCCTGTGCCCGGTCAAGGAATGCGTGCTGCCGTTGGCAGTTTTTGAAGGGGCCGGCGGCGGAGAACAGCGTGCGGGACTGTGGGTCCCAGTGCTGGACCCACCAGGCCGACATGGTGTTGTCCTCGTCAGCCTGCTTGTAAGCCTCGAATAGGGACTTTAAGCGGGCTACAGCTTCTGGGTGTTGCCACCACTCAGGGCACCAGTGCCGGCCGGTGGGTTCGTCGGGAACCGCTTCAACATCGTGGACGAACATTTCAACCCACATGACAAACTGCTGGATCAGTTCGGCCTCATCCACTCCATCGTCTTGCTCATGGCCGTGCTGGGTCATACCTGCACCTTCCTGACAATCTCTCCTGCAGCTGCCTTATCTGACTTGATCTGATCCGCATCAGCACGTTCCCACCACGGCATGAGCTTCACTACCGCAGGGGCGACGTTGCTGTAGTGCATGAAGGCCTCCCCCACTGGAAGCTGCTGGATCTCGTTCCCACGGATCACAGGCCGCTCTTCCTCACTGATGGTCCGGGAGGATCCACCGCGGCCCTGGGAGGTGGAGACTCGTTCCTTGCGGGTAGTCCCCGCGGCCCGGGCGATCCTGTCCAGCTCGTCGAGCTCTTCCAGGCCCGGCAGGAACAACCTGATCGAGGAGGTTCCACGGATTGCTGTGGCGGCTTCATTGCCCCAGCGTTGCCGGTTCTGCGCAAAGGACTGGCTGAACCCGATGATGCGGATCCCACGACCGCCGGAATCCGACAGCGCACTGGCCATGTCCGGGATGGCGGCGACGTTCGGCGCCTCGTCCAGGACCATCGTCAGCACCGGCCACAGCCGGCCTCCGGGCATGGACTGGGAAATGCGCTGGGCTTTGCGGAACATGAAGTCGGCGAACATCGCCACCAACGGTGCGACCGGTGAGCGCTCCCCGTCCGTGAGCAGGTACACCGTGTTCGGCTTTTCCAGGAACCTTTCCATATCGAATCCTTCACCCTCCGCAGGGCTGAGCATCTGCATGGCCTTCGGTGAGGACAACGGTTCGAGCAGCCCGGCAAGGGTTTCCTGGATTGAGTCCACCGTTTCGCCGGCCCGTGAGGTGGTGAGGGCCCGCAGGCGGTCCGAGAACGCTGCGGGAGCGCCGTGGTCAAGCAGAATTTCCAAGGGCTCCTTATCCGCGAAGTTGTTCGACCAGCGCACCACGTCTTCGATGTTCTTACCACCCAAAGCAGCGGCGTGCAGGAACCGGCCAAGGACGGCTGAGGCCTTGGAGTTGAAGAAGTCCCCGTTCTTGACGTTGCCCATGGGCTGGGCGCCTGCCCAGGCCTTGGCTCGCGCCAGTGCCTCGTCGGGATCCTCGCACCCGGTGATGACGTTCCACCGGACCTTGTTCGGCCACCCGGAAATGTCCTGAAGGTCGAACACGGACACATCGCCCTTGCGCTGCCGGGCAACACCGGTCAACATCGGCAGGTCATTCTTGGTGGAAGTGGCGATCACGGCACCTGGTGCGTCCAGGACGATCCCGACGGCCAGGAACAGGGTCTTACCGGAGCGCTGCGGGGCGAACACCCACATGGAGTCTTCGTGCTGGACGTAGAGCGTCTGTCCGTCGAGCTTGCACAGAGCGACAATCATCTCTTCTTCGGTGGCGTCGTCCGGGAGTTCCAGTGACTGCTTGGCCTTGGCCAAGGCGGCTTTTTTGCCCATCCGCTTTTCGAGGTCCTTGTAGCGGGGCAGCCCGTCGTCGCGGTGCTTGTTCCCGCCAAAGAGGGCCGTGAGCATTCCCGCGCCGACGAGGGCCAGGACAGCGAGGACGATCAGGATCCACGTGGCTGCACCGGGCCAAGCGAATTCGCCGGCCTTGATCTTTGCCGACAGCGCGGAGAAGTCGGTCCAGGGCATCCCTGTGGGTGTCAGCAACTCTCCCAGGAATGCCGATACCCAGCCGAGAACAACCAGGACGATCACGATGACGGCCAGGCCGATTTTCATCACTGAATCCGTGGACATACGTTTGGTCGCGCTCATGCTGCTTCCTCCTGGGTGTCGGTTTCGTGCTGGTTGATGGTGGCCGTGGATTTCATGGCCTTGTCGGTGTCGGTGAGTTCGATTTCCAGGGCGCTGCGGACGTGGATGGCAATGAAAGGATCCTTCCCGCCGATCCGCATCATGCAGGTGCCTTTGGTCAGGGACGCGATATCGGCCGCGGACCCGGCGGGAAGGTTGAACATCCTCTCGCACGCCCAGGCGTCATCGGATTTTTGCTGCTTGTAGAGCAGGACCGTTCCGCACTCTTTGAGCATGGCGATGGCCGGGGAGTCTCCGGGAATGTCGGAGATGTGGTGGAACGCGAACATGCACGAGAGCGACAGGGCCCGCGAAAGCTTGGTGTTGCGGCGGGTGACCTTCGCAACGGAGCCTTGGACGGTGTGCCAGGCTTCTTCGATAACCAGGACAGTGGGGACAGGTTCTTCCTGCCGGTAGAGCGTGTTCGCCAGCCAGGTGTTGATGATCGTCATGACGATCGCCAGCGCCGGCCCGTCCTCCGGGAGCAGGGACACGTCAAAGACGGTCAGCCCTGCGTTCAGGGAAATTTCGGTGCTGGTTTCGCCGTCGATCAGGCCGGCGAGGTCATCTTCGATCATGCGTTCAAGTTCAAACGCGGGGTCCTGGCCCCACTGCCGGATTTCCTTCACGGACAGGTTCGAGGCCGCCGCGGCGTCCGCGTCGGGTGCGTAGAGCGCTGAGAGGACGTGGCGAATATGGGCGGTTTCGTTGTTCGCGGCCGCCGTGCGGAGCGCCTGTTTGTGGGCTATCCGGACGGCTTTGCCCTCCTTGGGCAGCAGCGGCCGGCCCAGGGCTTCTTCAACCACGGCACGGACCAGCATGGACTGACCCGCCGGGGTGGACAGTGCCGTGTCGTCGTGGCTGTCCTCGTTCAGCCGGGCAGCGATACGCGGGTCCAGGATGTTGATCTTGGCCCCTCCACCGCCGACCATGAACTTCACCGGCGTGATGCCCAGGCGCTGGGCGAGGGAGGTGTATTCCCCGCCGTTCTGGTCCAGCTGGTACTTCTTGTCGATCACCACGACGCGGCGGCCCAAGAGCAGCTGCCGCAGCACCGCCCAAGTCTTGATCCCGGAGGACTTGCCCTGGCCAAGGTCCCCGATGAAGCAGACGTTCGGGGATTCGAGCTCGTTGCCGTAGGACGTGAACGGGTCATGGACGACCATCCACCCGGAACCTGCATCGATCCCGAACGCCAGGCCCCGGTGCGAGGTCGGGGGCGAGGCAATGGCCATGTGCGAAAATTCCATCTGCCGGGTCGAGGACAACACACCAGGGGCGGCCGGATCGTAATACCCCAGCCGGGAGGCCCGCGAGCTCTTCCGCTCGCAATGCCACTGCACGCTCGCTGTGGCTTCGCGGCTGTCTTTTCCTGCACGGCGCTTGGCTGCCAGGGCATCTCCGGTAGCGGCGGCCACGCTGTTCTCTGCGGCTAGGCGCTGTTTCCGGGTCTGGGAACGCTTGGTGCGGCGGGATTTTGTGGTCAGGGCCCAAGGCATCCGCAGGCCTTTGATGAGTTTGGGGGTGTTCATCGGATTCCTCTCGTGAACGGCATGGTGGTGATCAAGGCCAGGTCATTGCGGTGATCCATCCAGTCAATGAATTCGATCCCGGCGTCCGCGGCCGCAGCCTCGATCAGATCGGCGGTGGCCAGCAGCTCGTCCTCTGATTCCACGGAGTAGGAGATGTAGAGCGCGTAGGAAGCGCCGTGGTGCCCGGAACCGGGTTTGAGGTCCAGGAGCCGCTGGGTGGAGGCGCCCATGAGGACTTCTTCGGATCCGTCGGTCACGACACCGGACTTCGCGACTTCCTTGCCCTTGGCCCGGTCCATGGCCGCGTCCGTGCGGGCTTTCCCCCGGGCGGTGCGGGCATCGGCCAGTTCCAGGACCATGGAGACGGTGTGGACCACGGCCGGTTGGATCCCGGAGACCAACGATTGCAGGGCGGAGACGGGGATTGCTTCGGGGCTGAACGCTGAAGCCGGGACGTACCCGGTGCGGGTGTGCCAGTGGCCGTTGATGACCACCGAAGAATCCGAGGAATCCCCGTCCATGTGCTGCCAGCAGTCGGCCAGGTCCGCGTTCTCATCATCGTCAATGTCGAAATCCGGGTCCTGCAGGTGCCGCAGGAGGGCTGCCATCTGTTCAGGTCCCAGGGTGCGGTAATCCTGGATCCCGCCCATCATCTGCGCCTGCGCCAGGGCGGTGCGGATTTCCTGATGGATAGCCAGCCCAAGGCCGGTGTCACCGCCGCCGAGCTTGGAGGCCTTCAGCGACAACGCAGCGGAGCGGGGAATGCGGAACGTCTCGTAGGTGCGGTGCTGCTCGGAACGGGACTGCAACGTTTGGACCAGGTCCCCGTAGGAAGTGATCAGCAGCCGGTTGATGCCCTGAGCCTGCTTGTCCTTGATCCACAGCAGGTGGTCGGTCGAATCCATCGGGACCGCGCGGGAGAGCGTCTGGACGTGGGTGATGAGGGATTGCCGGCGGGCCATCCGGGCCAGGAACTGACCGCGGGCCACGTACGCGGAGTCTTCCCGGTTTTCCTCCCGGATCCCGGAGGAAGAACCCATCACTTCCACGGTCACCGTGTAGTACGGGGTTTTGATCTTCCCGCCGTGACGGAAAACCGTCATCGGCCCCGTCGGGGTCTGCACAGTGAACGGGCGGACCGTCCCGACCATCAGCGGGGCATTGTTCCGGTGCTTCACCGGAACCTCGATCATGCCCTTCTCATCGGCACGGGCCCGATCAGCCTTAGAGGCTTTCACCATGCGGGTCTGGTCCCGGAACTTCACCGGGACAAACGTCGCGGACTTGTTCTTGCGGCGGGACCGCTGGTGCTGCCGTTCAACGATCAACGCCCCCAGAGAGCGGTACCCGGTAATCTTGCTCGGCGTGGTCAAGACCACCCCGAGCCCGACGATGGCCGCGGCCAGGATCAGGCCCAGCACGATCACGTCCTTGAGGGAAATGACCGTCACCAGTCCCAATGCCAAGGCGGTGCTCAGGCCGATCCATTCAGGACCGGTGCGGTTCCCGCCCCACAAACCACGCCGGGAAACCTCACCACCGACAACAACCATGCGTCCCATCAGACCTACTCCCCCGCTTCCTTACTGCCCGCTACAAACTGCTTCATTACCGGCCGCTGATGTGATCGGTATCCGGGGCCATCGAATGCACGCCCTGACGGCCGCGCATCGCAGCCTGCCGCGATGCTTCACGTCCTGCCAGGAGGAACGCTGTCGCACCGCCCGCGGCGATCTTGGCCGATCCCCGTGTGGCTGTTGCCGTGCCCTTACCGAAGGCGGCAGCGCCATTGCGCGCCGCTGCAGCAGCCTTCCCCGTCGGTGTCCCGGCCCGATCGTCCCGCTGAGCCTGGGCGATGGTGCGGGTATCAGGAGTTGGCGTTGGATCCTGGGCGCCGGACGCCTCCCGGCCGGCATGGCCAGCACTGCGACGGCCAGTCCCAGCGCCTGCCGGCGAGCCGGTCATACCGTTGTCAGGCCCGACAGGAAGGCCGGGACTACCTTGCCGCTGCCCTGCGCCGTTCGGGCCGACTGGGCCGCCGCTAGCCGGGCCGGACTGGGCTTGCATTGTGCGGCGTTGACGGATCATCGCGCCGATTCCGGCTCCGGCTCCGGCGACCATCGCCGCCCCTGCAATCGAGGGACGGTTGGCACCCAGCCCGGTAGCGGAAGAGGGAAGGATGGGGACGAACTTGAACAGCAATGCCGGCGAGAACGCCAGGACCACCATCGCGGCGGCCGCAATAAAGACAGATGAAGCGTTCACCAGCGCATCGCTGGTTCCCCCGCCTTGGAACGCGGGGCGGGAGGAAATGAAACTGAACAACGCACCCATGATCAACAGCAGCAGCGGCTTGGACAAAGCGATTCCCAGCCACAGCGACCCGACCTTGCCGACCCGGGCCCGGTGCTCCGGGTGAATCATGAATCCGAGCATTAACGCGATACCTACGCCCAGGAGGTACAGGGCGATCGGCGCCAGAGCGAAAAGCCCCAGGAGTGCCCACGCCCCGATAAACAGCAGGCCGAACAGCAGTACAGCTGCCAGCGGGCCGAAAACCCCGTTCGACTCATACGAGGCGAACCGGGAAATGGTCGTGGAGAAGGTCCCGATCTGGTTTGCCGTCCACGGGCTGATCGACTCCGTGAGACTGATCAGCGCGTTATTTGCCACGTAGCCCAGGACCGGACCGAACAAGGCCAGGAGAATCGCCAACGGCGCATACCAGAGCACGGACTCACGCATGGAGTCCGGATCGATTTTCTCGTCCGAGTAGTCCCGGAAGAGTTTGAAAAACATGAGGGTCAGCAGGATGATCCCAAGCCCGGAAAAGATCGCCCACGTGGTCCGGAAACCCTCATCGACGTCAAACTTCGAGACCTTCAACAGGTTCACCAGGACCTCGTTCGTGGCCGAGACGCCGGCCTCCTTGGTCGAGTTCGCAAACTTCTCAAACCCATCCTTGGCATTGGCGATAAAGGCCACCGTGTCCACCGCACCCAGCACGAACTGCCCACCAGGCTGGACCGCGATGGCGGTCCGCAGAACGGCGCCAGCTACGGGAGCGAACTTCTGAATAATCGACCCGCCCGTGCACCAGGTTGTACCCGTCAGAGGCGCTCCCGCAGAGGGCAGCGCGGCGCAGAACGACGCAGTGTCCCCGCCGTAGTCCAGAGACTTCTCCGGCGTCGTCAGGAACGTCTCAAAGGCCTTTGCCGCGACATTCTCACAATTGCTTCCGCCCATGGCCGCGTAGAAGGCCATGTCACCACAAGCTGTCTTGCCAAGCTCCAGGTTCAGCCTGTCCCGGATCGCATTCCTCTGATCATCGGGCAATCCCGCAAGGCGTTTCATCTGATCAGCGTTCAACTTCTCGGACTTCGTTATGTCGTCCGCTGCCTGAGCAGGTCCGGCGGTGATAACCCCGAGGCTGAGGAACAACGACAATAGGGCCGCGACCAGGCGAATCGTCTTATTAGCGCTTAGCGTTCGCATACTCAATCCACCCATCTCTGCGCACGTCCGCGAACACCGAGTTCACAAGGTCCTGGGTCAACACCGGAAAATCTCCAGTGGGTTCTCCAGGCGTCGCTCCAGCAGGTCCTCTGTCTTGGACGCGGCCGCCGAAATTCGGGTCATCGGCAGACTGTCGGGCGTCCGTGATCTTCCAGTCGCCATCCCAGGTCAGTTCCATCGGAACCGTTCCGAAGCCCCCGGCCGGAACGGTTTTGACCTGGGCATTCAAAGATCCGATGAAGACTTGAACCACAGCGCGCTTCTTCTCTTCGCAGCTGGCAACCCGGTACAGGCCGCCGGCAGCCACGTCGGAACGGGAAACCCACCCGCCATCGAAAGCGCCGGACGGCAGATTCTTGGTGGTGGTCATGAGGTCTCCCCCGGAAGTCACCTTTTCGAACCAGGGGCCCGGAACGGAAACCTCAGTCAGGGTTTTCTTTTGGTCCGCCCAGGTCTTCAGATTGACTTCCGATAGCAGCGGAGCAAAGTTGGCCGCTGCCTGGGCGGCGGAATCACACGTGCCGCTATAGCCGGTGATGGTCTTGCCA
Organism: Pseudarthrobacter sp. LT1; assembly: GCF_035621795.1. Taxonomy (NCBI): domain Bacteria; kingdom Bacillati; phylum Actinomycetota; class Actinomycetes; order Micrococcales; family Micrococcaceae; genus Pseudarthrobacter; species Pseudarthrobacter sp. LT1. Next base: position 60,872 of record NZ_CP141831.1, on the reverse strand, counting down.
TCACCGGCCGTTTTTGTTCCTCCTTCACCGATCTTGATCGTGGAGACGGGAAACCCGAACTTCCCGGACGCCTGAAGTGAGCTGGGTTCTTGTTCAGCGGAAGGTGTCGGACGGCTGATGAGGATTACGGCCACGGCAACGGCGACGATCACAACTCCTACCGCCGTAAGCGCCTTCCAGTGCTTCTGCATGGACTAGGCTCCCGCTGCTGCTGTGAGGGCAAGGATGCCGCCGATGATGACGCTGGCGCCGGCGACGGCGGCGAAGGCGATGCCGCTGCGCTTGGCGCCGTCTGCGCCGTCTGCAATGTCGTCGGAGTGGCCGCGCTGGCGGGCGACGCCCCACTTGCCCAAGTTCATCAGGAATGCGGCGGTAACCAGGATCAGGACCAACGCCCAGATGCCGCCGAGGATGAGTTGGATCGCGCCTTGGAACTTGACGCCGAAGACGTTGATGTTCGGTGTCACCCCGTCCAGGGGGTTGTTGGCGGCCGCGGGAACGATGACTTCGTTGACGATGCTCATGAACATGATGGGGTTTCCTATCGGTTGGTGAAGTGGTTAGGGGCGTGGGCAGTGCGGTTATCTACCTCGAGCAGGCCAGCAGCGATTTCGGCGGTCACGCGTTCGAAAGCGCGGCGGGCAGGATCGCCCACGAGCTGCCAGTCGATGATGGAGCCGTTATCGAGTGCCGCGTCGTATGGGATATCGATGATGGCCCGCACCGTACCTTCGAGCTGGGCACGGAGGTCCGCCCGATCGGCGGCTGAAACTTTCGCCCCGCCGCCCTGGGTCACGACGACCACGGCGTTGTTCACCAGGTCTTTGTAGTGCCGGTTCCCGGTGCGTTCGGTCATGGATTCGAGCTGTTCGATCATCCGGAGGGCTGAGACGACAGCGTTGCGCTGTAGCCGGACCGGGATCACGAGCTGGTCTGTGACCTCGATTGAAGCCAACCAGTTCTCGGAGCGGGTGTTGTTGCCGGTGTCCAGGACGATGGTGTCGTAAAACCGGCTAACCACTGTGTGGATCCGGTTGAATTCTTCGGCCCCAATGGACTTCATCCGGTCAGGGTCCTCGTCGGAGGCCAGGACGGAGAACTGATTCTTTCCCTGGTGGCGGGTGTAGTAGGAGAAGTCGCCTTTGCGGGCTTCGATGGTTTCGAACTTTTCCAGGACGTTGAGCAGGTCCCACACGGTACGGGTGGAGCCGTTTGCGTTGGTCCGCACACCAAGGGTGCCCATCATTTCGTTGTTGTCCCACACGATGGCGTGCTGGCCCGAGTGAATCCCGAAGGTGGAGCCGATCCCGACGCTGCACATGGTCTTACCGACCCCGCCCAGAGGCTGGGCGACCATGATGCGCATGGGCCGGGAATAGACCCGCTGGATCGCGGAGAGGTCCGTTCGGCGGGCCAGCTCGGCCGCGCCGACCTTGGGCTTGACCAGACCGAACGTCACTGCCCGCAGGAACGCCTGCCAGCCAGTGGCCGGGGGCAGTTCATCGTTCAAGTTGTCCTTTTGCAGCACCGAGGCGCTGCGCCGGCCGCTGACCAGCGGGGCCGGCGCAGCTGTTGCTGCAAGTGCCTTATCCGGTGCTGACTCGGAGACGGCGGCCTCTGCCGTTTCCGGGGTGTTGTCCTCTGCGCTGGTTTCCGGATCGAGCAGGCTGATGGGGGCGCGTGACTTCCGCTCTGCGCCTGACCAGTTGGTACTCATCGGGTCTTCCTTTCATTCGCGGGGTTCTGACTTCTGGAAATCTGTGGGACAGGTTCCTGGAACAGCAACGGGGCAGCCGTCGCGATTGCTTGTGCCGGTCCCGGACTGTCCGGGTTGGTGAGCGGATCTGTGAACAGCGGTGCCGTGCCGAACTCATCCGCGCCGGTGGCCGGGGCATTCATGGGGCACTCACCGGGCTGATCGAGGTCACAAGCCAGGGATCGTCCTGGCCGATGCGGTGGAGCATCATCGTCCAGGGCCCGGCGTCCGTGTCGAAGGTGGCGGTCACGGTCATGGGGTTCTGTGCTTCCCGGCTGATCGCCGGACCGTCGGTGACGGTGGAGAACGGGACTTGGGCCGGGTCGATGTAGCGGGCATCCTCCTTGTACTCGGCGGCGAGCATGGGTTCGAGATCCCTGAACCAGGTCTTCTCTTCCACAGTGGGACGGCCGAACAGGGCCATGGCCTTTCCGGCGGTGTCCTTGACTGTCTGCTCTGCGCCGGCATCCCAGGTGACGTTAGGGCCGTCATAGTGCTCCGTGGCTTCGTCGTGGTCATGACCGTCACCGGTGGAATTCCCGTCAGCGTCGGCTGTGATGGTCGGCGCGGCCGTCGCGGTGGCCGTGCTGTCTGCGGTGGGGGTCCCGGCGCAGGCCGTCAGTAGCGCTGCGGCCGCGAGCAGCGCCGGGGCGAGTGCGGTTCTACGCATCACAGGATGCCTTTCTCTTGAAGGATCGGGGTGGGGTCGATGGTGGCGTTGATCGGGATCATCGGGTTCGGCAGAGCCCCGGCATAGAACTCCATGTGCGTGTGCCGGCCTGAGACGTTTCCTGTGGCCCCTTCGATCCCAAGTGGAGTCCCGGCAGCAACGATGTCGCCTTCCTTGACCTTCAGGGACCCGGCCTCCATGTGGTACATGCCGATGGTCAGCTTCCCGTCGAGCGTTTGCCCGGTGACACCGGTCCCGAACTGGCCGTCGAGGTTGCGGATCTTCACGATCTTCAGATCCGTGATCGCCAGGACCGTCCCGGCATGTCCCGGGGTGGAGAAATCGATGCCGTAGTGGAAGTTCGCCAGCACTCCCCCGGCAGTGCCGGGCGGGGCCGGCCGCGGGCCGTAGCCGCTGGTCATGTCAGCCCCTGGCAGAGGCTTGACCCACTTGCCGGCAATGTCCCCGACAACCTGGTTCCCCTCGGCCGGGCACACCCCGGAGGGATCCACCAACGCTGCGGATTCCCCGCCGAGGGCTTTCACGATCTGCGTGGCCTGCTCCCGGAAGCGGGTGTAATGGTTCGGGTCCGCGTTCCGCTGCGTGCGGTGAATAGCGATGGTCGGTTCGAGGGTTTCCCAGCCCTCGACCTTCTGCAGGGCCTTGAAGAAGTTGGTCGCGCTGGTGTGAGGGTCCATACGGTCCTCATAGGAACCCCACGCACCGTTCGCCCGCTGCTGGAACAGCCCGCGGGAGTCAGGGCCTGCGCCGTCCCCGAAATCAATGACCCGTAACGATGACTCACCAATGGCAGCCTGGACACCGATCAACTGGGCAGCCACCGGCAGCTTCAAATCAGCCGCAGCCTTCATAATGGCGGCCGCGTTTTTCATTTGCTCACCGTCGAACCCGGCCACTGTGCTGCCGGAAATCGTTGAGGATGCCGGTTCAGCTGCGGTCCCAGGAGCGACACAAGCAGAAGCCGCCTGGGCCGGAGAGCCGCCATCGTCAAGGACCACGACAACGAACCCCAATGTAAGGGCGGTAGCGACAGCAACAGTGCTAGCAGCTCGACCGACTGTCAAAGACATGCCGCCCCTCCCCTGGGCTAATCCGGGGCCTATTCCCCCGAGCGGAAAACCCATCCCGGCTAAACTCAGCCCTAAGGCTAGGATGGAAAATAAGACCATTAGTTAAGTGTGGTTGAAAACTTAACTATTGGGAGCATCTTAGCAGAATCTGTTGCGCCCGTCTTGTCATGTTCGGTCCGTCCAAGGAGTGTTTGTGCCCGTCTCAGCCTCAGAGTTCAAGAGCTGGCTGGACGCCCAGTCCATCAGCACTTCCCCTGCCGCTCTGAGCGCCCTGACAGGCCTACATCGCGGCACTCTGGGCAACCAGTTGCGGCGCGGAAACGTTGCGGAATCGACAGTCGTTGCCGTGGCGCGGGCGTCCGAAATGAACGTGCTGGAAGCGCTGGCTGCCTTTGACCCATACAGGGACATGTACACCCGGCCGATCGAGCCCACACCAGCAGAAGTGCTAAGCCAGGTCCATCACGCCGATCTGATGGCGGAGCTGCAGTTCCGCACCTCCAAGAAGCACTATCCACGGGATCTTCGGAAACATATCCCGCTCATAGACTTTCCGCACGAAGGCTCCAACCGGGCCTGGATCGATGCCATCGACCCTGGCGAACTGCGGCACCGCATGGCCGAAGAAACGGGCATGGCCCTGACCTACATCTTTACTCAGCTGACCGAAAACAAGCTGACACCGCCGCTGGCAGTAGCAGCCTCCAGAGCAGCGGGGACCTCTTTCGCATCGGGTCTGGTCGTTATCGGCCTCGTGTTACCGGCCGAGGGTGGTTGGCAACCCCGTGCGCGCGAGGATGAGCTACTTGAGATTTCCGATGATGCCCTAGTGGAGCTGATCTCAGGCAGGATCAACCTGCTGCAGCGACGGGTCAAACAGCGCAAAGAGGCCCGGGAATACGCGGAGAAAATGACGGAGCTGCTCGGGTGAATCCACTGTCCGTTGTCCCTGTGACGCTGATGCTCATCCTCTTGGGAAGCCTGACTTTCAAGCGCATCAACACACCGGCCACCGGCTATCAGCACGCCCTACGGGGCAAGGCCAGCAGCATTGCCCTGTCGGGAATCTTCCTCACGATCGGTTACCTGCTCCTGCTGCCGCCGGTGTATTACCCGCTGGATTCGATGATGCCGATCCACAACGCAACCGACCTCATCTCGAAGTATTGCGCCCTGGTAGCTGTTGCGTTCCTCGGCGGCCACCTAAGCCTCGCCTACGGCTCGTCCTTTGCACGGCGCTGGACCGTCGGAGCGCCTGGGGCTGCAGTGCTGGGGCTCGTGTCGGCCGGCCTTCTCTGGACCGTCCTGGCCACAGACGCCCCCTATTCATCGCCCCAGATGCTCGACTTTGCCACCCAGCCCAGCGTCCGCATCAACATCTGGCTGGTGCTCTTCTATGTGGCTTACGTCGTCTTTCCTCTTGTGCGGCCGGCCTACCTCGATTCCAGAAACAACCCACTGCGCACAGGCCGCACGGCGTCCGGAATGATTGCCGCGGGCTTCACACTCTCGCTGCTGCGCGCGGGTGCCTACCCCATCGAGTGGTTTGGGGCCGGAGATGTGGTTTACCTCTACATGCTCGTTTCCTACGCATCCACCGCCCTGGTCGTCGTAGGCCTTGCACTCTTCGCTTACGCCCGCAGAAAGCGCAAGGTTGAGGCCGACCTGGGCTCCGCCCTCTCCCTCGATTAGGAAGGCAGCAGCAGAATGACCACTCCAGAAAAAGCGCAGAAAGCCGTTCAGAGCGTCCTGGCGGAAGTCCCGCGGGAGCATGAGGCTGCTTATCGCGTCATCTATGAGGCTGTGAAAGTTTGCCTGCTGGCCGGCATGGACCGGCGCGCAGCTGCCAGCTACCTTGGAATTTCCCGATGGCGTATTGACGGCCAGGGGCGCTATTTCAGGTCACTAAAGGCTACGGGGGACCTGTTTCGCAGCGCATTCTCCGGCGGAGCAGGAGAGAGCGAGGCGAGCCCCAAGGCGGTTGATGCCATCGTACGGCGCGCCTGGAACAGATAATCGAACAGCGGGTCGTCCCATATCTAAATTTTCCAGTTTTTATGACATATTGGAGCAATGAGCTCACGCAATCTGTCACACGGCGGTCAAGAAAGCTGCGCGCGCACAATAGTTACAACGGGACGCCGAGTCCCTGCCCGAGACGTCAGCCACACGTTTAGCAAAGCACCGGGGCCCGAAAGAATCCCCGAGCCCACGGGCGTGTCTGGAAACCTTAGCCCTAGGGCTAAGGCTAGGGTGAGCCATATGGGAACCGTTCTTCGCCGCCAACGCGGCACTGGCATGAACAATGTGCAGGCCAACTACTCGATCCCGCCCCACTGCAAAGACCTCGTACGCGAAGTCTCAAGGCGGATGGGCCTCAGTGACTCGCAGGGCTTGGAACAGATCCTGATTCACCTCGAACTCGAAGCAGACGGCCTGCCCGCATGGGCAGACCGCGACAGCCTGCAGGAGGCATTGCCTATTGCGAAGGCCAGTTAAATAGCTGAAGGCCCGCACAAGGCGGGCCTTCACTAAGTATCCGTTCAGATCCACGTTTCCTGGCAGTTACAGCGATCTGAACTATTCAGCAGCTTCCTCATTCGAGGACGCTCCCGTTTTCACACCCTCCTTACGGAAAGGTCTTGTTCCCCATGGTACCGGAAGTCAATTCCGCGTCAACGCATGCCCGTGAGAGTGTCGCCGCCGTACGTCAAGTCACGCCACAAGACGCCTGGGTCCTGGCACCACTGATTGCCGGTCAGCCGTCCTACCGTCTGGGTCGGTGGATCGGCGCACGGTTCCAGTACCCCCGGCCCGCGACCCCGCCCACGATCACGGCATCACTGCCCGAACGACCGGCAGCAGTGATGATCCACGGCGTGGACGGCTCCGTAGCCACGCTCTGCATCGACCTAGATACCTCCAAGGCAGTGAAGGGCGTCGTTGAATCAGACGCGGCACGGCTTGGAAAGCTTCTCCAGGAAGCAAACGTCAGCTTCGTGGAGGACTTCTCCCCCAGCGGCGGCAGGCACATCTACATCCCACTGCAGGAACGGCTTACCGCGGCCAAAGCCCGAGACCTCATCGAGGCCCTCGGCCTTCTGGCGACGAGCCTGGACCCAAGCCCGCACCAGAACATCACCGACGGGTGCATCCGTGTCCCTGGCTCCAAGCACAAGGCCGGCGGCCACCAGACTCTCCTCACTCCCCTGTCGCAGGCCTACGCCACCCTCCGCGTCCGCAACTCCCCGCGCGCACTAGCAGCCCTTCGAACTGCGTTGGCGCCGGAGCTGGCCCGCCTCCGCGTCCTCAAAGAACGGCAGGCCAAAGCAGCGCCAACAGCCAGGTCTACTGCTGCGCAGCTGCCCATCGCTGGTCACAGCGAATCTCCGCTGCGGCGAATCGCACGTACCGGTCTCTACGACACAGCCAAGTACGCCAGCCCCTCAGAAGCACGCATGGGCGTACTCAATCACTTCTCCGCGTGTGGGTGGGCCCTGGAAGACGTACAGAACGAACTCACCGGGCAGTTCCCGGGCCTAGCTGCCCTGTACGGCACGCCGGCCAAACAGGCACGGCTGCTGCCCACTGAATGGGCCAAGGCCCAGGCCTTCACCAATGCCCGCGAAGCCCAAAAACGCAGTCCCCGTAAAACAGGGAAAAACAATGCCCTTATTAACAACACAAGCCCCACTAAACCCACAGGGGGGGCACTCAACGCTAGCTCTGCATCAATCCACCAACTGGTCAACGATCTGGAAAACATCCTGTTCGCTGTACTGGATCACCGGCTGGCAGCTAGAGGCCGGGAAGGCCTCAGCCTCCGCCTGCTGATCCGTGGACTGCTGGGGTACATGCGCGCGAAAGAAACCGACCTTCTCGACGTTGGGTGCCGCACTCTCGCGGTCGCCCTGGGCAAACACCACGTCACCATTGCGCGGCTGCTGCCGATTCTGGCCCAGGCCTCAGATGGCATTCTCACCAAAGTGGCGGACGCGCGTCACAAGGCAGCCGACGTCTATCTCATCCAGCTGCCTCAACACTATGAACAACTGGCCAGGGAACTGATGTGGCGCAAGGGCCGCATCCACGCTGTGCGGCCCGTGTTCCGTGCCCTAGGAGACGTCGCAGCTCTCGTATACGAGTCCATCGAACGAGCCCGCCACTCCCCCACCACCGCTGACGTCGTGCGCTCCACCAGCATTAGCCGCAACGCCGTGACGGCAGCCCTTACCGAGATGGAAGCTCTCGGCATGATCCGCCGGGACAACGGCCAATGGAAGACCGTTGCCATCGATCTCGCCAATCTGGCCGCGCGACTGGGCGTCTTGGAGGATTACCAGGCGCACATACGTCGTAATCGGCTGCAGCGGGCCTCCTGGCACGCGTATCTGGATCGTTTTCTCACGAGTCAGGTTGGCGAACATGAAGCCTGGGACCAGGAGCGGGACGAATACTGGCTGCCCCCTGACGAAGTGACGCTGTGGCGGGTGGCCTGACCGTGCCTGGGTGTAATAAATCCATTAGGTATAAAAGGTATATAAGCTTCACTGCGTGTCCACGAAGCTCCAACCGCCCGATTGTCGGGTCATGACCGAGGGGCCTTGGAGACTTCACCCGCCATACCCGGGATCACGGCGAAGCTTGGGACCAGGAGCGGGACGAATACTGGCTGCCCCCTGACGAAGTGACGCTGTGGCGGGTGGCCTGACCGTGCCTGGGTGTAATAAATCCATTAGGTATAAAAGGTATATAAGCTTCACTGCGTGTCCACGAAGCTTCAACCGCCCGATTGTCGGGTCATGACCGAGGCCTTGGAGACTTCACCCGCCATACCCGGGATCACGGCGGGGATCACGGCGGGGATTTATATCCGTTAGGGGTATTAGGTATAAAAGCGACAAAGGAGCTACTATAGTTTTTATACCTAATGACTATATAGCGGATGCTCATCGTGGTCCCCGTCGAGCCGGTGACTCCACAGCGGTCCCGGGATGTTAGGGCCAATGGCGATATTGTCTCCTATGGACACCGTGTCGCTATAAGTCCTAATAGGGATATTGGCTATATTCGTTCCATCACTGATTGGAGATTCCATGGCAGCGACCATCTATGCGCTCATCAACCAAAAGGGCGGCGTCGGCAAGACGACGGAAACGTACAGCCTCACCAGAGCTTTGGTTGCGTCCGGAAAGCGAGTCTTGGCCATAGACGCCGACCCGCAGGGAAACCTCAGCGGCATCCTGGCAGCAGACAACGTGGAAGCGGACCAACTCACCTTTGCTGACGTGCTGCTGGGGGAGAGGGTCCAAGACGTCGAAGTCGACGGCATCTGGGGAGGACTCGCCGTTCTCCCCGGCAACTCCAACACGACCAAAGCAATCCAGCAGCTACACACCGAGCACGGCCGCGAGTACCGGCTCAAAGAAGCCCTGGCGGACAGCCTGGACCGCTACGACATAATCCTCATTGACTGCGCACCCAGCCTAGAGCTGCACACCATCAACGCGCTTGCAGCGGCGCACCGCGCCCTGGTGATCTGCCAACCCGGCAAATTCTCCCTCGATGGGTTGAGCCAGCTGCAGCTGAGCTTCGACAGCGTCTCCCGGTACTACAACCCCCTGCTGACAGTGGCGGGCGTGATAGTCAACGGAAACCGCAACACCCTGACCCACAAGGCATGGATAGCTGACCTCGCCGAAGCCTCACCGTGGCGGGTCTTCACGCCCTACGTGCCGTATTGGAGCGTCATCCAAGACGCCATGGAAGCCGGCGTCGGCCTCGACGAGTGGCCCGGAGACGACAAAGCGCGGCAAGCCTACGAAATCTACGCACGACACCTCGCGCATCTGGATGAAATCGAACTTCGTGCACACCTGGAAAAGATGTTCCCAAAGCACGACTACAGCACCCTGGAGAGCTGACATGGCACAACGACCCGAACGCCGAAAGAGCACCCTCGGGGCTGCTCACCCAATCGAGCACCAAAACAACCAGGCGCCTGTGATGAAAAATCAAGAGGATCCGGGGCCGCAGCTCATCACAGACCAGGCTCCTTCGCCTTCGCGCGCGCAGGATCCAGCCGCGCCGGCTGCTGCGCCGAAGGTTGCCAATAAAGCCGGCAAAACCCAGCCGAAAGGGGCCTTCTACGCGGACGAGGATGAACTAGAACGCATCCGAGCCGCATGGTTTCATACTCCGACCACCGCGGCCGAGCGGGAAGCCTCCTTCTCGGACTTCCTTCGGGAAGCCGCCCTCGTGAGGATGCAGGGACGCGAGAAGACTTACAACGGAGGCAACCCGTTTCCCCGCGTACCGTCTGGAAAAATCGCACGCGGCCGAAGGTAGGCAAAAGGTCTTTTGTCGCTATTAGGTCTAATGCCGACAATAGAGCTGCTGCTAGGGAATGTGGTGCCTGGCTCACAGCCACAGAACCAGAGTCCCTTAGCCTTGATCCACCGATCCGCGGTTGGTCCTGATGGATTTCGGGGTCGGTCGCGGATTCTGGTTTCGGGCATGGCAGATCGCCGGCCTCGCTGCCGGTGGTGTTCCACTGGATGTCCTGATCGGGCCGTTTCCGGCTGGCGGGTGGGGTTCTTATGCCGCGGTGGGCGGTGCGTGGACGGTGTTGAAGAGCTCTTCCCACGGGGTTTTCCAGGGCCAGGCTTCGGGCAGGTGAAGGCGGATGCGTCGGGCGCTGCTGGCGATGCGGGCCGGGACGTGGATGAGTTTGCGGCGGATCGTGCCGGTGCGGGCCTTGCTGAAGGGCCCTGCGGCGAGGAGTCCGGCGGCCCGGGTGAGGTTGTAGGCCATGACCGCGGCAACCAGCCAGGCCGAGTTCGCGGCGAAAACACCTGAGGGCATATGGGCCAGGGCGCTGTCCTTCAGATCTGCATTCACCTGCTCAATCTGGGCGTGTTTGCGGTGGATCTTGTCCGCTGCGACGGTGTCCAGGACCGTGGCGTCCACGGTGGTGAAGAACGCGTGGTGCCGGTGTGTTTCGAACAGGGTGGGTTGTCCGTCGCCGGCCTTCCGGTTCAGTTCCGGGATCCGGCGCACCACCAGCCGGCCGCTGATCTGCTCGGCCTTCGTGCGGGAGCTGAACGCGGTGAACACGGTCTCGGCGACCTCGGCCTTCGAAACCCAGGTATTGGTGGTCTCATCGAAGACCGCGTCGGTGTATTCGATCGTTTCCCACGCCGACTCCGGAATACCGGCGATGGCGCGCTTGACGGCCGGGTCCATGCGCACGGTCACCGACACCTCCGCGCCGCCGGCAAGCGCCGCGGAAACCGCCGCCTGCCCGTAGAAGGCCGAATCGAAACGGCAGAGCACCCGCCCGCCGCTCTGCAGACGTTTGAGCGTGGACAGGGCATCGGTGACCAGGCGTTTGGCTCCTCGGGCCGAGTTCGCCGCGCCCTTGCGCAACCGCTGGGCAGCGATCACCGGGGCGGTGTCTTTGGTGGAGACCGTGGCCAGCAGGGCGTTCAGCCCGCGGACCCCGGAGTACCCGTAGCCGGAACCCTGCTTTTGGTAGCCGTGGACCTCGATGATCGTGTCGTCCACATCGACGAACACGAAGTCCGCCGCCCCGGGACGACCGAGCAGCGGGGCCCGGGTCCCCAAGCTGGCCAGGAAACGGGAGGCGACAGCGTCCAGTTGCCGCACGTGCCCGAACGTGAAGGAGCGCAGGAACGAACCCAGCGTGGACGGCGCGTAGCAGGCGGTAAATAGCCGCTTCATTCCGCCGTGGCGCAGCACGGCCATGTCATCGATGCTGTCCGCGCCGGCGACCATCCCGGCGACCAGGGACGCGACCTTCAGCCCGGCGTTCGCACCCTTGTCCGTCGGGACCGATAGCCATTCATCGGCCAACTCATGCAGCCCGGCGTCCCGGGCCAACGTCATGACCGGCAGCAGCCCGGCCGCCGACACGAGGTTCGGCTCATCGAACGAAACTGACAACACGGCAGGCCTGTGGGAAACTTGCACCTACGAGATGCCTCTCTTTTCGGTGAAAAATGAGTTCTAGACAAGCTTCATTTTCCTTGAAAAGACAGGCATTCTCGGTTTAAACCGCCGTCAGGATCCCGATCCACATCGGTGGATCAAGGCTTAGAGAGCGCTGTAAAGTTTGGCCCGTAGATTGGGGGACGCCATGGTGGCGAACAGTTTTGAAACGCTGAAGAAGGTCATCGAGGACAACTCAGAGGCTGACCACTTCTTCCGTGCGGTGCACGAGTGGGGCGTAGTAGCGGTGGAGGAAGATCCCCTCCAGGAAGGCGAATGCGTCTGCGGGCAGCAGGATCTCCGATACATGTACACCATCCAAAATCGCCACAATGGACGGACGCTGGAATACATCGGCAGCACGTGTGTAGAGCACTTTGAGAGCAGCGAACTGAACCTTCAGATCACCACGTTCAGGGGTCTGTTCGATCTCAGAAAGAAGATTATCGCGGGAGAGCGGATCTTTCTCGAAGCGGATTTCTCCCGCGACATTCTGCGGTGGCTGTACGAAGCGGGCGCCTTCCCAGCGAACCGGTTCAACAACAACAATGGTGAAAACGACTACCTGTTTCTTCTAGACATGTTCAACAAGCACATCAAAGACAACATCACGCAGCCGCAACAGAGGAAGATTTGGGGATTGCTGAACTATACGGTGAAGCCGTTTGTCAGCAATCACCCAGCCCTCGGTTAAGTCGGGGGAGCGCGGAGCGCGGCCCGATCTGGCTAAGGCGCCATTTCGTTTCTGGACGAGTTCAGTTTGCGGTGGGGGAGCGGGGCGGCAGGTGCCGGTACAGGCTGGTCCGCGACAGACCCGTCTTGGTGACGATTTCGCGCATGGTCTTCCCTTTGTCCCGCAGCATCACGGCATGTTCGAGCTTGTCAGGATCTACGACGGATGGCCTGCCCGTGCGCCGGCCGTTGGCTGTAGCCACGGCCCGGGCATGCGCCGCGCGTTCGGCTGCATAGGTTCGCTCCATTTCCGCGAACAGGGCCAGCAGGACCACTGCCAGTTGCGCCATGGGACTGTCGGGAGACGATGTATCGATGCGCAGAGGATCGGCTAGTGTCCGGATCCCCACTTCACGCTCTTTGAGCTCATGCATCAGGTTGAGCGTATCCCGCACTGTTCGCCCCAAGCGGTCCAACGTATGCACAACGATTACATCGCCGGCCCTGGCATGCTGCAGCGCAGCGTGAAGGCCGGGCCGATCCCTTGTGGCCCCCGACCGCTTATCGGAAAAGACCGTCGTGACGCCGGCGGCCGCCAAGGCGTCCAGCTGCCGACTCAAATCCTGCTTGGCGGTTGAGACCCGCGCGTATCCGATATCCATTCCCGCACGGTACCGAAAGTTGTTCTCGTGACGGCACATTATGGCGCACGTTTTGGCATAACATCCGGGACGATCAAGTTACGTGCAGCTACGCGGGTTGAGCCGCCGGGGAATGTCCCGCATTGTCCTGTCCCAGTTCTAAGGAAGTGGAACGCTAGATCACCAAGGGGTGTGCCAGGAAGCCGATACGGTGCTTGTGGCATGAATGCAGACAAGACAAACCCCGAGTGGTTGTTCGGCAACTTCTCAACTAGTGGTCAGAATTGGCCTGCATCCGCTTCATAAAGTTGTTGATTGTCTTGACGGCTTGTTCTTTTTCCCATCGTGGGGAACTGAGAGGTACTCCCCGCTGATGTAGGTGCTGATCAAGAGGATTGCCAGGGTCGGTTTGGCGCCAAGAGCGAAGGAGATCGACGACGTCATATCCGAGTGAGGCAGCGTTCTCCAGGATCATGAGGTCCTTACTGGTTATTAAGGCGACAGGCGCGCAGGATTCTTGAGACAACTCGGGCATCGATGAGAGACGTTCAATTACTCGATGATGGACGGTGGGGTTCCAAGGTAAGCCTGTCTGGGCTGTTACGACGAGTGGTATGAATGTGAGCTGCCCCGGACGAGATTGTCCTTGGCGGTCAGGCTCTGCCTGCTGAAGCAAGCTAATGGTGGATGCTAGCTGTTTGGCCTTCCGCTTCGTCAGTACGCGATCTAGCTCGGAGTCCAGGTCATCAGCGTTGGCTTTTGCAAAGACCACGGGCACCGGAATGGGCGTGTCTGTCACCTCGAAGAGAAGCCAAGTTTTTCCTACCCGCACTGCGTAGTCGCAGATCTTGGGCATATGTCTCCTAGAGCCAAATCTTCGTTGCAGGTGGATCTCGTCGAGAACCTGGACCTTGGCTCTTGAGAATATGCGCCGCAAGGTAACGCCTGTTTCATGCTCGAGAATGTCGGTCGTGCATTGATGGAATGCTTCATCCCGCTTGGTGCCGTGTTTTTTGTCGAATGCTTTGAGGTGGTGGCGGACGTCGAAGAAGGTGACCTCGCTGAGGGCCCTCTGGATGACGAAGTTGGGGCTAAGTACCAGGAACTCCCCAGATGCCAGCTGGACGAGCGGAAAGCGTCGGAACGTGTTGAACGCGTAACGGGAACCGCCGGAGGTTGTTATGTCCTTCTGGATCTGGGCGCGGAGCTCAGGCACTGTCCGAGACGTGGCGCTGAGAAAGTGTTCCGTTGCAGCTGGCGGCAGCCCGAGCGTGTCAAAAAACTTGCTAGGGAAGCGGACGAATTTGTGTAGGGCTGCTTGGGCGTAGACGTTAAATGCGACTGCGGCAAAATCGGCTAGTTCGACCCCTGTTGCCTCTTTGAAGAGGTCACGCGGTTCTCCGCCAACAGCGTCCGTGGTGGGCGTCCGTTTCGGCCAGTCTTGAAACCAAGTGCGTTCAATCCAGGAGAGCTGATGCCCAACCCACATGGACTTGTTGAAGTGGAGGTTTGCGATTATCTCACCCGCAAGTTCTGCATTCACTCCTCCCCAAGTTTCGCCGGCGGGATCTCCGGCGCCGCTTTCGTCGCCAATTCCGAGCAGACAGCAGATCAGGGCGTCGAGGCCATCAGTGGTGTCAGTCGGCGGACCTGGCGGGCAATAAGAGAGAGCTTCTCCTGCCGCGAGCAGCAGGAGCTGTGGGGCAAACATTTTGTCGCCCAGCGTTGACGCGATGCTAAGGCGGGTCCGGATTTCTGGGTGCACTATGGAGGCGATCCAACGTTGATCTACCTCTGTGTCAGCGTCGGCTGTCGTGCTTATGTCTATGTCGGTGAGGATTTGAGCAATCAAGCTAAGTGCCTGCTCGTCCGCAATCCTGCTCCAGAGCTGAATCCGGTCTTTCTTCCGTACCTCGACACCCATGACGTCGGTTGCTGCTGCATACACGCGGACAACAGACCCGTGAGGGGGGAATGGTGAGATTGCCTGAGCGGATACCACGCTCCATGGATTAATCAGTGAGAATGGCAGGTCTATCTTTGTTCGAACAGACATGTATCTCCCCGGTATCTCCTTCATTCAGACCTGGAGGGGTCCAGGGAAGCCATGGCGGCTGTTCCATATCCAGCCATCGGCCAGTGCAGGAGCCCCTCATCCTGCACCCACGCACTACCTGAACCAAGGAAGGCGAGCTTGCAGCGTCCCCGAGCGACTCTTGGTCAATCACCCCGGTCAGCTCGGACCGGCATTTCCCATTCCTTGGGGATGTCCACAAAGATTGTATCGGGTCCCCTCCGACGCGAAAGGGCATTGATGACCCCAAACAACAGCATTAGTAACCCTGAAACTCTCAGTACGGCAGATTGCCAACGTGATCTGAGATGGTTTCATGCGGTGGGACGGACTCAGCGTGGACCCCAAGTACCTTGAAGCTCTCTTCGCCAAATACCCGGAGCGTCTGACGACTCAGCACCTCGAAGAACTCTTCGGGCTCTCTCGAAACACGGTGTACCGCTGGTTGCAAACCGGAGTGATTCCTGCTTACCAAGTCGAGAAGACGTGGTTGGTCTCCAGAGACCAGGTCAAAGACTGGGTTTGGGAAAACCGGAACACACTCAGGAAGGGCCAGGCGCCGGGAGTGAATGAGGACCAGCCATAGAGTGAAGCGGCTGAGTGTTTCAGATGTACGTCCTAATATCTGAATCATGACCTTTACGTACACCTCCACCGAGCTGGCAGAAATCGGTGAGAGCATTCCGGCCCGCGCCTACGAGGCCGGCATTTTGTTCGTGCCTGGTGCAAAGATTGAGGGTGAAAGCCATATAGCTCTCAATGGCAGCGACCTCAACGTCGACGAAGCCATCCGGATGGCAGCCAAGGTTGGGGCGGCATTTATCAGCTCTAGTGATTCCACCTTCGAAGTGCAGAACTATCTAGATGAGCTTGTCGATGACCAGGAAAATTTGTCCGCTCGGGCCAAGAAACTGATTGAAGCTGCCCGGCAGTACAACGGACAACACCAAAGTGTGACGGTAGTCTGGGCCGCCCAAGGGCTGCTTTATGAGTGGCACGCTGGTACTGATTGGCTCGTTCCGTTCCTCAACGAGCTGCACGACGCGGTTGAAGAGTCAGAGGAAGAATCCAATGAAGCCCAGCGGGAACGCCTGACCGAGTATTACACCAACATCCAAACGGCGGCGACAGTTCTGGCTGAATCCCGTAAATACCGCGGCGAACAAGTGGGCAAGCGTCGGCACCTCATGGCAACTATCATCGCTGAAGCTGGAATGGACGAGATCGACGACATCACCTTGTCCCATCGCGTCATGCCCGAAGCTAACAGGATAGTAAGTGCCAAGGTTTACGAGTTTGAGCAGGACTTCCGAGCTCGCAAGGCGGAGATAGCCGAGGAACTTAGGAACTTCCCTGCATGGCAAGTGGTCTACTCCAAAGCGGAGCGAAAGGCTGCGGCCATGAAATTCCTGACCAAGAAAGCCGACGGCCATCGGCTGAGCACGGACTTGGCCGTCGAGATTAGCGATGCTGCAGCGAACCCCGTCTACGTATCGCGCTACTGACTGGATATCAATGAGGACCAGAATGGCCACGGCTGCACAGTCTGCGTCTGGCTTCAGTCGGACTACCCAGAGCAGTTACTGACAAGCTCTGCAGGGGTTCACCAGTGGGCGAAAGAAGTGGTCAAGCAGCCCGTAGCCCCCATCTAGACTTGGAGGCGTGTTTGCCTTCCTTCAGCTTAGAAAAGCCTGTCTTCCAGCATGGGCGAGTCTATGAGGGTAGGCGAGGCTTTCACTGTCGGTGGTCATTGGTCTACTGGCTATGAGGAGCCGCAATACCGCAGCCACAGGCTACAGAGGGCGTGCCGCCCCTTTTTCCTTTCCGTATGTCATCAAAGGGGCGCGTCGTGGACGATGTAGCAGAACTTGAGTCGCTGCCAGTCGAGCAGCTGATCGAAATGATCCGCGAGAAGACCGGCGCTGGCGTTAATCTTTCGTTTCCAGGCAAGGTCCTGGCGCGGCAGCTTGGCCGCCGAGTGCGTCCGCGCAACCAGCGCACTGTGAAATCCCTCAGCGCCGGGGACGAGCACGGCAAATCTCGGAACTTGGTAATCGAGGGGGACAACCTTCAAGCCCTTGCCTCGCTTTACCGTGAACGCGGGCAAATCGACATGATCCTCACCGACCCGCCGTACAACACCGGCGGTGACTTTCGGTACAACGACAAGTGGGATAAGGACCCCAACGACCCCGACATGGGCGAGTTCGTTGGGAGCGACGATCCCGCGAAACACACAAAGTGGATGAAGTTCATGTACCCGCGGCTGCAGATGATGCGCGCGATGCTCAAGCCCTCAGGCGTGCTCGCCATCTGCATCGACAGCCGTGAGCTGTTCCATCTCGGCCAGATGCTCGACGAATTGTTCGGCGAAGAAAACCGGTTGGCGATCATCAATTGGCAGAAGTCTTACTCGCCCCGCTCGGACAACCGTCACGTTTCTACGGCTACAGAGTACGTCCTCGTGTACGCGAAGGACGAGCGGATCGCGAAAACCGGGCTGCAGCCCCGCACAGCCAGCATGGATGCCCGCTACCGCAACCCCGACAACGACGCGCGCGTGTGGAAGGGCGAGAACTTCTCGGGCCCTAAGGCACTTACCCACCAGGGAATGGTCTACGGCATCCAGTCGCCGTTCACGGGCGAAGTCCACTACCCACCTGCCGGCAAGTGCTGGCGGGCGCCGCAGACGGACGCCCTTCGATGGCTCTCCGAATGGGGCATCGACTACGAGCTACGCGATGTAGACGACGCGGAGATTCGCGCTGGCATCATCGGGATCTCCCCGGCAGAGACGCGCATGGTTCGCGCGGTCATGGTGAAATCCGACCTCGACGACACCCAAGAAACAGCGGAAAAGCGTCGTGAGGCTGGCGACTGGCCACGTCTCATATTCGGGCTCGATGGAAAGGGCCGGCCCCAGCAGAAGAAGTACCTTGAGGACGTAAAGCAGGGCCGCGTGCCGATGACCTACTGGGCCGACGACGATGTAGACGAGCCGGACGCACTCGGCGACGTCTCCTGGGACCATGAAGAGTCAGGCCACAGCCAATCCGGCGTCAACGAGCTGACGGCGATCGTAGGGCCCGGGCACGGATTCGAAACCGTGAAGCCGATGAAGCTCATGACCAAGCTCATCCAGATCTGGTGCCCCCCGGCAGGGACGATCCTCGATCCCTTCGCAGGGTCCGGCACCACGGGACACGCGGTCCTGAAGCTCAACCACGATCAGGGTGCCGACCGGCGCTTCATTCTCATTGAGCAGGGCCGCCCGGACAACGGTGACTCGTATGCGAAAACCCTGACCGTCGACCGACTCAAAAGAGTGATCGACGGTGGATGGTCGAAGAAGAAGCACGCACCGCTCGGTGGCGGCTTCACCTTTAAGACGCTTCAGAAGAAGGTCGACGCCAAGACGCTCCTGCTGATGGAGCGGGACGAAATGATCGACACCGTCATCGCGTCCCACTCAAGCACCGGCAGCCGTCGATCGGCCTCGCTCATCCCGTTGACCGACGGCGAGGACGATGAGCCATATAAGTATCTGGTCGCTAAGAACGCGAGCAACGAGGGAATCTACCTGGTTTGGTCGGGTGCAGGGTCTAACACTGATCTGACCGAAGAGGTTTACGAAGCGATCACGGAGGAAGCCGACAAGGCCGAACTGGCCGAGGTCTACCACGTTTACAGCCGGCGCAACCTGCTCGTGACGGACGACGTGGTCTGGTACCAGATCCCTGACCGGATCCTGTCCGACTTCGGACTGGACGTCCGCACCGAGTCGTTCACCGAGGAAGGCTGAGCATGGCGATCGAACTGTTCCAGTTCCAGCAGGACGCGGCCTCTCAGATGGCCGACCGTTACATCGAGTACAGTACGGACCCCATATCTTTCGGGCGGGGTGCGAAGCGCCGTGACGTTCCGTTCTATCAAGCGCTGGCGTCCATCACGGGATCCGGCAAGACCGCGATACTGGCCCAGGCGGTCAGCGAGATCGTCGCCATGTCGGAGATCCCGCCGGTCATTCTCTGGCTGTCCAAGGGCAAGGTGGTGGTCCAGCAGAGTTACGCCAATCTGGCAGATGGCGGGAAGTACGGTCACCTCCTCTCTGACATTACGGTTCGCCTGCTCAGCGAGTACGACCCCGAGGACGTCGCAAATTCGAAGGAAGCACTGCTCTACTTCGCGACCGTCGGCACCTTTAACCAGCGTGACCGCGAGAACAGCAACCTGAGGATCTTCGCGCTCGATACCGACAATATTGAATCCACACGCTGGGAGGCGCTTAAGCTCCGCGAACTGACCGATGGACGGCGAAGGCCACTGGTCGTCGTCTATGACGAGGCACAGAACCTGAGCGACCAACAGACGACGCTGCTCATCGAGCAGCAGCCCTCTGTCTTCCTGCTAGCAAGCGCGACGCTGAGGTTCCCGGCCCAGTTCGACTCTGAGGTCATCCAGCCTCTAAGGACGTCGGGTGGTTACAAGGACACGGATCTGATCACGCCCGTGAAGTCTTCCACAGTGGTCGCCTCCGGACTCGTCAAAGGCATGATCTCCCTCGACGGGCTCAATGCCCCGATGGAGGAGACCATCTCCGAGATGCTCGGCGACCTGGGCGAAGCAGATGACGCCGCCAAGGCGGAAAACCTGGGTTTCATGCCAAAGGCGATCTACGTCTGCAACACGAACATCCTTGCCGATGATGCGAGCCAGACGGACGACCCCAAGCAGCCTTTCGACCAACGGCAAGCCCCACCGATCGCGATCTGGCGCTACCTCACAGACCAGTGCGGTGTGCCGGCAGATGAGATTGCCGTATACGCGAACCTCAAGACGGACAAGGATTTCCCTCTACCTGCCGACTTCACACTGTTCAACGGCGGTGAGAGCGACTACGAAGACTTCATGGCTGGGGATTACCGGCACATCATCTTCAACAAGACCCTCCAGGAGGGCTGGGACGATCCCAGCGTTTATTTCGCCTACATCGACAAGACCATGGAGTCCACTGTCGATATAACCCAGATTGTCGGACGCGTACTGCGCCAGCCAGGCGCGACTCACTATGAGGCCGACCGCCTAAACACTGCGCACTTCTACGTCCGCGTGGACCGAAACGACTCCTTTGCGCAGGTAGTAGAGGAAGTCAAGAAGGGGCTTGGAGGCGATGCGCCCGAGGTTCGGATTCTGACGTCTCCCCCCGGGACTGAAGAACCGGAGAGCTTGCCCGTGAAGCAGCAGCTAACCGTGCCCCGAACGTTCATCAACAACGCCCCAACCGTTGAACCGGTCGAAAAGGTCATAGCCAAAGTCCACGACTATTCTCAGGATTCGGTTAATACCCGCGGGGTGGGTCGGCGCCGGACCGTCCAGCAGACGATCGGAGCTGGGGAAGCGGTGGACTCGGAGTGGGTCGACTTTGAGCAGTCCAACCGCGTTAATGCCCGCTGGGTCTTCCGTCGCGAGGTCTCCCGCCGCTACCGGCCTGCACTCATGGTTATGAACACCGACACGCAAAAGTTTGACGCCAAGGTCGGGGTCGGCAGCAGTGCCTACGCAAGCCTGACCGATAACGCCGCTGAAGCTGTGGACGAGTACCTCAGGTACGCGGTCGTCAAGCAGCACAAGCCAAAGCCGTACACGATCGGCAGCACACTCGTGCGCCGTGGCAGCATGGAGACCTTCAAGAACGCCCTTCACGAAGGCTACGACGGCCTTACCGATCTCGAACGACGCTTTGCGCGGGCGATCGATGAGACGGGACTCCCGTGGGCTCGCAACCGATCGCAGACGGGGTACAAAATCCCTCTGGTCTCGCTCGGCCAGACGGTCTGGTTCTTCCCCGACTTCCTCGTATGGTCAGAGGATACAGTGATCTGCGTCGACACCAAGGGCAACCATCTCGTCGAGGGTGACGGCCGCCGCAAGCTGCTCTCTATTCAGCCGCACAAAGACGTTCCCACGACGGTTCAGGTCAAGTTCGTAACGGAGGGGACTTGGAAACCCGACGGCACGCCGGACGGCAAGGATGGCTTCTCGATCTGGGAGCTGGGTAGTGGTCAGACCCTTCGGGCTCTGCCACACGAGGATATGGAATCGGTAGCGAAGTCATTTGTCGCCGCTTCATGACCTGAACCGAGCCGCTGAGCTGAGTATCGCGCCACGCTCGTAGTGGTACCGCCGGACAGTGCGGTCTCAGCCGGGATGCAAATCCCGGCTTGGCCAGGGCCAGCGACACGGGCGGATGCAGGGGGCGCATCTTGTCACAGTGCCACGCTACCACCGCCAGCCCTAGCGGGCTTAGGCGGCGGCAGCTCCTTCGTCCATGATGGCCACCAACAGCCATTGCTCCGACAGTGGCTCACGGCGCAGCTCCAGCGTTCGTAACGCTGAGGTGGATGTCAGCCGTACCTGCAATTGCCAATGCTCAACACTGACCAGATCACCACAACCAACGGGGGCGCGTTTGGCCGTGTTCCACCAGTCCGCACGGGTGAACCAATGCACTGGCTCCGCGGCCACAGCCCAGATCCGCCCGTCATACCGGACGGCCAAGGGAATGCCCTTGGCGGTAAACCTGACCTGCACCGGCACGTCGAGTGGTTCATCAGTTGCTGTTCTTGCCACGGGTCCGCTCTCCCAAATTCCTGTTCATCATTTCTTTCCGGCGGGTAACCGCGGAACTCCACACCCAGGTCCGGTACGTGACCGGCCCGTCCTTCCACGTCACTTCGGCCGCCTTCGCTGTCCAGGCGAACACTTCGCCGTCCACCAGCTCGGCACAGTTCGGGAACCGGATCCACGCCTTCACCAGGATCCCCGGATACCCGTTCTTGACCGGGAAATGCTCGAAATCAAGCTCCTCCACAGTCAGTCCGATGGGGCCGGCCCGCCGCGCGTACTGCGCCTGCAGCGCGGCCGCGAACTCTTCGGAGGACATACCACAACCTTAGAACACATATTCGAATAGACACGCCAAAGAACGGCGGCCCAGGGTGCTGGCCGCCAGCTTTCATCTTGGGGGAGGGGTCCGACAAAACAGGCAAGGGCCCGCATTCCATCGGAATGCGGACCCTCAACTGTGCAAACATCCTGCTGCTTACGGCTCCAAGCATGCCACACCAGAGGTTCGCCAGGGCTCACCCCCATATGGGCGTCCGCTGGCGCGGCCGGCTGTTGGGTCCAGGGCGTGCCGTCGCAGAGCTCCGGACCCCCTGGCCCTGTCTTGTCTACGACGTTTTCTGGTTGCTGTCCTTATGTTGTTACCGGGTGCAGTTCCGCGGCCGTTGTAGGGTCGTGGCTACCCAGGGGAGGCGGGTATGGCTTTGTTGCTGTGGCCGGACGGCTCATGTCGTGACGGCTTCGTAGGATTGGCCGCCCGTCACCCCGTGATGACCCGACCGCTGATTGAGAGACGCGACATGATCGCCGGATAAGGACACGACGGCGCGGTTATCTGCTGGGCTCTTCCCATCCAACAGACTGGAGGCTGCTTTGGCGAAATTGTGGGCCGGGATCGATGCCGGCAAAGCCCATCATCACTGCGTCGTGATCGACGCCGAGGGAAACCGTCTGCTCTCACAGAAGATCCCCAATGATGAACCGGCTCTGCTCGATCTCATCGCGAACGTCCTGAAACTCGCCGGCGGGGACGAGGTCATTTGGGCGACCGATCTGAACCACGGCGGACCCGCGCTGCTGATCGCTCTGCTCGTCGGCCACGGCCAGAACATCCTCTACATCCCCGGCCGGGTCGTCCACCACGCCTCCAAGCTCTACCGCGGCGAAGGCAAAACCGATGCCAAAGATGCCGCCGTGATCGCTGACCAGGCCAGGATGCGTAAAGACCTGCAACCCTTGCGTGCAGGGGATGAGATCAGCACGGGTCTGCGGCTCCTCACCGCTCGCCGGGCCGACAAATCCGCTGACCGGGTCCGGGCGATCAATCGCCTCCAGGCCCAGCTGCTCGAATACTTTCCCGCCCTGGAACGGGCCTTCGACTACAGCCGCTCCAAAGCCGCCCTGCTGCTGTTGACTAAACACCGGACCCCGGACGGGATCCGCCGCACCGGGCAGGCACGACTGCACGCCTGGTTGAAGAAACACGGCACCCGCTCCTCAGCTGCCGTCGCCGCTGCGGCAGTCGCGGCGGCCAAGTCCCAGCACACCATCGTCGCGGCCCAGCACGTGGGGGAGGGGATCGTTGCAGCCCTCGCACAGGAAATCATCACCCTGGACCAGGAACTGGCCGAGCTCGATGCGCTGATCAGCGAGAAAGTCACCGAACACCAGCACACCGAGGCGCTGCTGAGCATGCCCGGCTTCGGACCTGTCCTCGCCGCTGAGTTCCTCGGCGCCACCGGCGGAGACCTGACCGTCTTCCAAACAGCGGACCGGTTTGCCGGCGTTGTCGGACTGGCCCCCGCGCCGCGGGATTCCGGAAGGATCAGCGGCAACCATCACCGGCCACGCCGCTATGACCGGCGGCTGCTGCGGGTCTTCTACCTCTCCGGGCTCTCGGCCTTGAAAAGCTGCCCCGCCTCCCGGGGCTATTACGACCGCAAGCGTGGCGAAGGAAAGACCCACGTCCAGGCCATGCTCTCCCTGGCAAGGCGCCGACTCAATGTCCTCTGGGCCATGCTCCGCGATGGAACCACCTATACCCCGGCCCGGCGACCGGAACCTCGTATGGCTGCATGATGCCCGTGACGGGACGAAACTGACCGCCCGTCACAACAATCACCCGGAGCCCACGCCCCTGTCTGACACGCGAAAGTGCTCCCCTTGTGAATGAGGGGGAGCGGTTTTTAGCATGGATGTATGGAGGAGGCGCGCAGAACCGCTCTCAACCTGCTGAGGAATAGAACCCTCACGCCGGACGATCTGTATATCGCGTTTTACGCGGTCGGCGGGACCGCCGGGCCGTTGGAGTTGGAGGCTTACATTTACGGTCTGCTGCCGGTGAGCGTGACTGACGCCGAACTGCTTTTCCATGCCCTCCAGAAACTGCAGGAGATCTGACCCTCCAAGAGGGTGCGTGATTGTCATAGCGGGAGGGTGCTCCTACATTTGACTAATGACCACACAGGAAGACGCCGGCGATTTCGAGCGGCTGCACGCCCTCATAGCGACCGCTGACATCAAGGGCTTCCTGGACGGCATGTCCGGCCATGCAGCTGCCGCCATGACCAAGGCCACCGGGAGACGCATTGAAAGTGCCGTCACCTTGCGTCGACGCAAACGCAGCACCACAATCGCCGGCAGCAGCGACGAAGCAATCCTGCTCGACGGTATCGAACAACGTCTCGGAGACGGGCCCTGCGCCGAAGCGCTGCGCACCGGGAAACCCACCCTGATCGCCGACGTTTCTGCCGAACCGCGCTGGCCTGCGTACTGCGAAAACCTTGCCGCGTCCGGGTACCGCAGCGTTCTAGGCGTCCCCCTGGACCTCGAAGAAGACGCCAGCGGAGCACTGAACTTTTTCGCCCCTGCCCCAGGTGTCTTCACGACAGAGACGACAGCTGAAGCAGCAGTCTTCGCCGGCATGGCAAGCCACGCTCTGCGACTGGCCATCAGAATCGCAGTGGCCGAGGAACTCGCGGACAACCTACGGGCCGCCCTGGACAGCAGGACCGCCATCGATCTGGCCTGCGGGATGATCATGGCCCAAAACGAATGCTCAAAGGAACAAGCCATCGAAATCCTCCGCAGAACCTCGAGCAACCGTAACCAGAAACTCAACACTCTTGCCGAGCAGATTGTTGCCCGCGTCTCCGGAACTGACAGCACGACAACCTACTTCGAAGACTGAACCCCCGCATCACAAGAGCACACTCAAAGCATCCTGCCAAGGGCAGGGAATGGGCCTCGCTGCGCTCGGGCGGCACAAGCGTTTTCTTTTCTTTTTTGCTGCTGTCCGTTGGATCATACGTGCCCGCTCCACCGGCGCAACCGTCCTGCGGACGGCCGCGCAGCCGATGCCTTGCGTTCGGCGCTGCGCTTATTTCCTCACACAACCCATCCGCTGCTTGCCCTTCGGGTTGCCCCGGCTCCGTCGGGCACAGCTACGCGATGCTCCGCCAGCAGGCAAAAACATGGTGGGGGAGAAGGGGACGCCGGTACAGGTGGCCTCGCCCCGCCCGAGCGAAACGGAGGCATTACCCCATGACCACAACGACAAAGACCCGCACAGTCACGAAAGACACTGCAGAAGCCGTAACCGCCCCGGCCCTTCCCGCCGACGACCGGGCAGGGGACGGATACGACTGGATGGACACTCTCGAAGGCACCGCCTGGAGCGCGCTGCCGAACTGGGGAAGCGAAGGCTGGGACGCCGGATCCTGGCCCTACATCATCTTCGCCGTCGCCCGCACCCGCGACGGCAACGGGGAACTGTTCGGCTACGGCACCTACATCGAAGGTGACACCTCCACGTATTGGTTCCGGTCCCAGGGCGCCTGCTTTGAAGCGATCACCGCCGAGGTGTTCTTCCACTGGGCCTCAGGCCAGTCCGACGGCCCGGACAATCTGCCCGCCACCGCCCCGGAACTGCCGGACCAGGACCGGAGGCCCTACCCAGGCTGGACAAGCTAGAACGCCCAGGGTGTCCCGGCGAAACCCCCGGGACGCCCCAAAAGCACCTAAGAATCCGTTGACAACATCATTGAGATTCCTGCGGATTCTAGGCGTCCGCTCCACCCCGTCTAGCCCCTCCTTCGTCGGGGCCTGCGGTGCAGGAAATGTCCCTCCGGCGCTCCTTCGTCGCTTATTTCCTCCGGGAATTTCCCGCTCCTTGCCCTGGCGGGTAGACAGGGCTCCGTCGGCCGCCGAGCAAGCAAGCTTGCCAGCAACCAAAAACAATCCGGGGGAGAGGGAAGCTGGCCGGTCACCTAAGCCGCCCCACACACCCCACGTCTCTGCAAAGGCAAAAACCATGAACGCAACACCCACGCTTGAAATGTTCGATCCGGCAACCCTGACCGTTGACATTAACGTCCGAAAGGACGCTGCCCTGACCGCCGATTTCGTCGCCAGCATCAAAGAGCACGGCGTGATGGAACCGGTCATCGCCCACCGCAAGGACGACGGAACCGTGCACGTGCTGATGGGACAGCGCCGCACCCGCGCCGCCGTCGAAGCCGGACGGCCCCTGATCCCGGTGATGATCATCGAGTCTCCCGAGGAAGCCGAGCGCATCGTCACGCAGGTGGTGGAGAACATCCAGCGCGCCGAACTGACCGAAGCCGACGAGGCCGACGCCTACCACCAGCTGTCCCTGATCGGTGTCTCGGCGGCCGCGATCGCCAAGAAGACCGGACGGACCAAGACCAACGTCGAGTCCGCCCTCAAAGCCAAGTCCACCGAGACCGGAGCCGCCGCCCTGGGCAAGGGCTACACCATCGAAGCAGCCCTGATTCTCGCCGAGTTTGAGTCAGACGAGGAAGCGACGGCCGAAATCGAGTCAGTCATCATGGACGAACCCGACATGCTCCTGCACGTCACCCAGCAGCTGCGCGACAAGCGCGACCGCGCCGCCGCGCTGGCTGCCTTCACCGCAGAGCTGGAAGCAGCAGGAACGATTATTGTTCCCGAATGCGGGTACGGGGAGGACAGCGAAACCCTCCGCGTCACGTCCCTGAAAAGGGCAGATGGGGAACCGGCCACCGATGAGGACGGCAACGCCGTCTACATCGAGACGGGCTATCGTGGCGAGCACTCCGCCGTCGCTGTCGTCACCGGTTGGAAAGACCTGGGCTTCACTCTCCGCTACTACAGCGGCTACGGCACATCGGCCCCGAAAGGCCCGATGACCGACGAGCAGAAGGCCGAGCGGACGACCCTGATAGAGAACAACAAGTTGATGCAGTCGGCAACTGTTGTCAGGCGTGAATGGGTCAAGAACCTGCTGGCCAAGAAGCAGGCCCCCAAGGGCTGGCAGTACTTCACCCTCCACGCGATCACCCACCACCCCGAAACCGCCAGCGGCTACGAGGGCAAGGTCGCAGCTGAGATGGTCGGAGCCAAGATCGAGGAATCCAACCAGTGGGCGTGGAACCCGCTCCGGGACCACGTCGCCAAAACGACCGCCCGCCCGGAGTTCGGACTTATCGCCCTGATCTGCGCAGGGTATGAAAAGACCATCCAAAAAGACTCGTGGCGCTCACCGTCCCAAACCCACCGGGACTACCTGAACCAACTGGTGGTTTGGGGCTACACCGCATCGGAAACTGAGCAGATCATCATCGACAGCGGCAAACCGGTCGAGGACGAACCAGCGGCATAAAGACCCCTTGCCGGGCGGCCCCCCACCGCCCGGCAAGGCCCCAGCCAATCACCACAGGGTGGGACGGAACCTTCCAGAAGTCGGGCGGTCCGCCGCCCAGGGCGAACCACAGCAACCACTCACCAGGCGGCGGACCGCCGCTTTCCGCCACACCCAGAACCCAGGACAAAAGCCGCGCTGCAGCAATGGAGCTGCACAGCCCGCGGCCCACCATTCAGCTAGACTGACCATAGATTTCTTTGCAGAGAAACCCGAAAGGAGCCGGCACACGCCGGCTCCTTTCCGGGTTAACGGGGCACCGTTCCCATGGTCCACACCATGCACCGCCGGCGCGAGGCTCGCTGTGGTTTGAGTTCCTTCAGCCGGGACGACACCCACCCACTCCCACATTCCACCCACGACCTGCACGTCACCGAACCTCCCTGGAGCCTTCCAAGGCACAGGGGGGCTGCCGCTGGAGGAACCGGCGGGGATGACCACAGTTGCCGGCGGCGTCACCAACCTTTCCTCGGTGGTGACCGGAGCTGTGCAGAGGACTTCTGACATCTGTGCAGTCAGCTTCTGAAATGGACCGAAATTCCCTTGCAATGGATTACACCTATTGCGCGGGTAATTCTTGGAAGCAAAAACCCCGGAAATAAGCGGTAAAACCCCTATTCTTTCAGTTGAATGAATGCTAGAATTGAGGTAGCAAGTCAGCCAGACGAACGAAACTTATTTGATACGAAACCAGGTGCTGAAAATGACTGCTTCGCCCACCGCTTACACGGTCTACACCAAGCCCGACTGCCCCAACTGCGAGAAGACGAAGGACTACTTCGACTCCAAGGGCATCACCTACACGGCCGTGGACATCACCGAAGTGCTGGCAGCGCTGGAGTACATCACCGCCGAATTGGGCTACTCTCAGGCGCCCGTTGTGCAGAACAATTTTGATGACCAGGACCACTGGTCGGGTCTGCGCCGCGACAAGCTCGTCCAGGCGGCCATGAGCCACAAGGCTGCGTGAGGACCGTGGAGAGAATGCGCCCGGTCGTGGGGTTCAACCTCCACCCGCGGATCCCGTTGGAGGTGGACCTGTTCAGGCAGGTCAACCCCAGCGGCAAGATTCCCTTCGAGGCTGTAGACCCCTACCGCGTGGAACCCGCGATCGTGGAACCGCTCAGCGAGGACCTGTACGAGGGCTATGCCATCCCGGGCCAAGCAGGGGATGACCGGTTCTTTGAGGCCATCAGCCGCCGCCAGCTCGGGGAGGGCGGGCTCTGGGACGAACACACCGCGAACCAGTACCAACCTAACGACCTCACCCACGACGAACCGGGCGGGACCGACCCCGCAGACCAACCCGCAACAGAGACTGAGAACATCACCAGCACGCGAGGAAAAGGAACCATCATGGCCGGCGAAACCACCATTACCGTCATTGGAAACCTGACATCAGATGCAGAGCTGAGATTCACGCCCAGTGGATCTGCCGTCGCGAATTTCACCATCGCTTCCACGCCCAGGACGTTCGACCGTCAGTCTAACGAGTGGAAGGACGGGGAGACGCTTTTCCTCCGGGCCAGTGTGTGGCGGGAAGCAGCTGAGAACGTTGCCGAGTCCCTGGCCAAGGGCATGCGCGTGATCGTGACAGGCCGGCTGAAGTCCCGTTCCTACGAAACCAAGGAGGGCGAGAAGCGCACCGTGATCGAGCTGGAGGTGGACGAGGTCGGTCCCTCACTCCGCTACGCGAATGCCAAGGTCATCCGAACCCAGCGCGGCAACCAAGGCACGCAGGGGAACGGCGTCCAGGGCAACGGTAACACCCGGCAGCAGACCGGGCCGCAGGACGATCCCTGGGCCGTTCCAGCCAACAGCAACACAGCCGGCGGATGGGGCAACGGACCCGACTCCGAACCCCCGTTCTAAAGCAGTACAACTGTCGGGGTCAGCCGATACGCTGGCCCCGACAGGCATCGCTCTCAACTTCCACGATGGGACCCAGAATGGCCGAAAATCTGCCCACTTTCGAAGACATGCGCTCCAGGGCGTTCGCACTTCTGGGCGACGTCGAAGACGAACTCCGCTCGGACTGGCGTCCCGGAGCTGGCCCCAACAATGAGCAGGCCGACGCCCTGCGGGACGCGCGCCGCGCCATCCGCGATGCAAAGGCCGCCCTCGACCGGGCCGCCAGGGCCGGCTACTAACCCAAGACCACAAACAAAGGACACAAAGATGACGCATGCAGATGACCTCCGCGCTTGGGCGCGAGGCACGTACACCACCGAGGCAGCCACGGAAATGTTGCTGAAGGCTTTTGGTGGCCGCTTCGCAGCGATCGGCAACCCCTGGGTTCACGCCGCCAGCACCAGCGATGAGGGCTACCAGGAACACGCGTGGATCGACTTTGCGTCCATCCCGGAGGAGGCCGGCGCACTCTCGGGCGGGGAGCGCCGTTTCCTGATGTTGGCCGCCTCCTTGGCTGAGGATGTGCCGGTGGTCCTGGGCGACGTAGTGCCGGGCCTGGACCGGGAGAACCTGGACCTTGTCCTGGCAGCGATCGCACACGCCGGCGGCAGCCACCAGCACGCCGATATCCGCTTCCACGAGGACGGAACGGTAACCAGGGGCAAGGGCTTACTGGACAGTCTCCACCCCTGGCCGCAGGCGCTGCGCGCCGTCTAAGCCAAGGCCTGCTGATGGTGAAACCCAAGAAGGTGCCGGCGTTCACGCCGTACTACACCGAGGATCAGGCCGGGCAGGTGCGGGCCGCGTTCAAGGCCGCCGGTCTGCAGGAGGGGGACGCCAGTGTCTCTGACCTCATTGTCCGGGCGACCATGCGCGAGGTGAAGCGGATGCAACGCAAGTACAACGGCGGCAAGCCCTGGCCTCCGGTGCCGGCGGGCGAGCTGCGGCGCGGGCAGCGGACGATGGATGAGATGCGGCAGCGGGACGAAGGAAAGTAGCTATGGCTCTGTGGACTGAAGAAGTGGACAAGGCGGGGACCGGGGCGTCTCTGCCGTTCCCGAAGATGCTGACGATTGACGAGGTCCAGGAGATCCTGAACCTGGGTAAACCGATGGTCTACGGGCTGTTGCGAAGTGGCGAGTTAAGGGGCGCGCAGTTCGGTCCGAGGGGCATTTGGCGCATTCGCTTGGATGACCTGACCGCGTACATCGATGCCGCCTACGAGAAGACAGCCGAACGTATCGCAGCCGGGCAACTGCCCGCAGGTGAAGCCGAGGAAGAGCAGTAGTGAGCCGGGGCCATAGGGGGCAGTCGTGGCCGGTTCCAGGCCTTTCGTGCGGGCGATGGACGGTTCCCTGGTTAACCGGACCATGACCGACCATGGGCTTGCCCTCTTTAGAGTCCACCCCACCCGTTAGGAGCGGACATGTTCATCATCGTTTTCCTCGCAGCGTTCGCAGCTGTGGCACTAACCGGTTGGATCATTTACGCGCTGACCCATCCCATCCTGGCCGGGCGGGGCGCACTGATCTTCCTCTCGAAGGCCGCGGGGTTCATCGCCCTGCTGACAGCCCTGGCAGCGTGGATTGGACAGAGCCTGCTTCACGCCGTGGTGCCGGCCCTGTTCATGATCGTATTCTTCGCGGCCGCGAACAAGCTCGAATCGCGCTGGCGTCGCTGGTGAACACACCGTGACCGGCTCCCCGGAGGACCGCTTCTGGTCCGAAGTCATCAAAGGCCCCCGCCCGGATGACTGTTGGTTGTGGACCGGCGCTGTCTCCGATGACGGCTACGGAAGGTACTGGATCCGCAACGAGGCCGGCGGCCAGCAAGCCGTCCGCCCACAACGTTACGCGCACACGCTTCTCACGGGTGAGGAACTGGACCCCGGGGTAGTCCTCATGCACTCATGCGACATTCCCTTGTGCGTCCGCTCCACCGGCGGGACCGACAGCCACACCTACCCAGGAACCCAGGCCGCGAACCTTCTGGACCGGGCCCAAAAGAGACGCCACGCCAACGCCCATACCTGGCGATGGCGTGGCGTCGGCCGCGCTAATTTCGCCGCTCAGTCACGCGAGCTCCGCGACGCGCTCAAAGCGCACGGCTGGGACGAGT
The DNA here is from genome assembly GCF_035621795.1 of Pseudarthrobacter sp. LT1. NCBI lineage: Bacteria > Bacillati > Actinomycetota > Actinomycetes > Micrococcales > Micrococcaceae > Pseudarthrobacter > Pseudarthrobacter sp. LT1. Next base: position 29,604 of record NZ_CP141831.1, on the reverse strand, counting down.
CAGTGATCAGACCCCTCATGTCCGGCATCGACCCGGACGCCCCCACTCTCTTCTGACCCGGCAGCGGCCGTCTTCTTCTTCTTCGCTGCCGCAACATCGACGCTCCGCACGTAGGACACACTCACATCCAGCAGCTCCGCGACGCCCTGGCGGGTTTCCCCGGTGGCAAGCATCTTCTCAATCGTGGCCTTCGCTTCCTCAGCGGCCGCGGCCGCTTCCTGCTTCGCTTTAGCGATCAGCTCAGCGGCTTGACGCTCTGCTTCCTCAACGATGGCATCCGCCAGAAGATTTGAAGCGTGAAAGTCGGTGGCCAGAGACTGGAGCTCCGCTTCACGCTCGCGCCGCTTTGCTGCCAGCTCTTCGGTCTTCCTGCGTGCCTGAACCATCATCGAATTGCGTGTCTTACCAGCCATCACGGCCCCCCTTGGGTGTGCTGTCGAATCGAACGTGCCTCATCACCATTGTGCCAGAGCCTACCTGCCTCGAACCTAACGGTTAGAGGCCCCACCCGGGCCGTGCTTGCGGGTGCGACCATGACCGGGCGGGCAGCCTAACTCCAATTCCGCTTCAAGGCAGGAACGGCACCCCGTATGTGCCCAGTTAGGTTGCGTTCTAATCCAGCCTGTGGAGAACCGCGACAGCGCCTGCCCACAATCAAAGCTCTGCTTTTCATGATGGACAGCCGCATTCAAAGAATGGACAGCCCTCTGAGCTTTTCGAAAGCCGCTGCGCTCGTACCTCACCCAGCAGAAAAACTCAGAAATCGGTCACACCTCTTGCATTTCGAATAAACGAGGCCGATTCCGTTAGAATCGGGTGATGATGTCGCTGCACGTTCTCAGTGCTGGCACCGGTTACCTGTACTACACACAGGAGACCGCCAGCGGGGATCAGCTGCGCTCCAATGACCGCCAGCTGGGCGACTACTACACCGTAGAAGGCCTGCCGCCCGGGCAGTGGATCGGCAACGGCGCGGCCGCCCTGGGCATGGCCGGGAACGTCACCGAAGAGCAAATGGCCAACCTTTTCGGGCAGGGCCGGCACCCTGACTACGAACGCATCCTTGCCGAGAAGCGCGCCTCCGGACTCAGCGAAAAGGAGGCCACGAAGGCCGCCGATAAGGAAGCAAAACTCGGCCGGAAGTTCTACGAGTACAGCCCCAAAGACAATGCCCTCTCACAGGCCATCAGCGTCCGCGAGAGCGACTTTGAACGCCTCAAGCAGCGCAAGCCCACGCCCGACGAACGGCACCGCATACGGGCCACCGCAGGCGCTCTCATGTTCCGCGAATCCCACGGGCGCAACCCGGTCTCCAAGGAAGAACTCGGCCGGTACATCACCGCCCAGCTCCGCCCGCAGCAGGAAGCCGTGGCCGGATATGACCTGACGTTCACGCCCGTCAAAAGCGTCTCCGTCCTCTGGGCCCTGGGCGACGCCGACACCAGGACCCTTGTCGAATCCGCCCAGCAGGCCGCCCTCACCGACTCCCTGAACTACCTCGAACAGCACGCCCTGGCGACCCGTTCAGGGACCAACGGAATAGCCCAAACCTCCGTCAGCGGCGGCCTGATCGCCACGAGTTTCCGCCACCATGACTCGCGTTTGGGAGACCCGAACCTGCACCACCACGTGGTGGTTTCGAACAAGGTCCAGGACGACGCCGGGAAATGGAAGACCATCGACGGTAAGCTCCTGCACCGCTCCGCGGTCGCCGTCTCCGAGCACTACAACACCCGCTTGCAGGCCCACCTTGAAGCTGCCGGCGTGGAGTTCGAAACCCGTACCGTCAACGGATCCAAGCAGCCCGTCATGGAAGTTTCCTCGGTGCCCAGGGAACTGACCGCCCTGTTCTCCAAGCGCAGCGAAGGCATCCGCACCTCCCTTGCTGAACTGCGCAAAGCGTACGAAGAACAGCACGGACACGCCCCTGACTCTGCCGCCCTGATCAAGCTCGCGCAGGCCGCGACCCTGCAAACCCGACCCGACAAGGAAGCCCCGAAGACACTTCAGGAACAGGGCAAAGCATGGCGTGAGGAAGCGCGTACCCTCTACAGCGACGCCGAACTCGACGCCCTCACCAGTGCCCGGACCCTCGCACCACGGGAAGCAGCTACCGGTATAGACGTCCACGCCGCAGCCCGATCCATCGTCGCTGCCGTCTCCGATAAGCGCTCCACCTGGACCGCGCAAAACGTCATGGCAGAAGCCCACCGGTGGGCCAAGGAATACGCGAGCGTCCACGGCCCGGTACCGGCCGGGACCATCGAAGACGTGGTGTCCGCGTCCCTGGGCACCGCGTCCGTGCGCATCACCCCTGACCAGGTCCACGGCCGGTTTGAAGCGCTCACCCGTAACGCCGGCACCGCGGACTTCAACCACCGCACCGACACCCTTTACACCTCCACCAAAATCCTCGAAGACGAAAACCGGCTGCTGCGCGCCGGGACCCGCGACGTGATTCCGGCTGCATCCAACCAAGACTTCACCGCCGCCGTGGAGGCCTACAACGCCGCTGTGGCCGCCGGGGAAAAGGCGCACCCCCTCGATGCCGGACAGATCGAACTCGCCCGCGCATTCGCCACCAGCTCCAAGCTCCTGGCCGTGGGAATCGGTGCAGCCGGCACCGGCAAGTCGACGGCCATGGCCTTGGTCCGTTCTGCCGTGACGCATGCTGGTGGCGGGGTTATCGGGCTCGCGCCCTCAGCGGTTGCAGCAGCGAACCTGGGCGAACAGCTCGGCATCCTGGCGGCCACCACGGACAAATTCCTGCACATCAACCACGGCTCCGACCCGGCGAACCCGCCGGCGAATCCAGGACCGTTCACGGTCACCCCCGGCACCCTCGTGATCGTTGATGAAGCGGGGATGCAGGGCACTGGGAAGCTGGCAGATATTGTCCGGGAAGTCGAAGCCCACGGCGGCCTCGTCCGGTTGCTGGGCGATGACCGGCAGCTCTCGGCCGTGCAGGCCGGCGGGGCGCTGCGGCTGCTGATCAATGAGATCGGCGCGACCGAACTCGAAACGATCCACCGCTTCACTACACCTGAAGAAGCCGAAGCGTCCCTGGCTCTGCGCACGCCAACGGAGAACGAAGCAGACCCGTTCGCTTGGTACAAAGACAACGGTCGCGTCCAGGCCGGTGCCGCTGACGTTGTTGAAGGACTGGCCTTTGGGCTGTGGCAGGAACGCCTGAACGCCGGGGACCAGGCGGTGATGATGGCCCCGACCAACGAGAGCGCACAACGGCTCTCCGAACGCGCCCAGGCCTACCGGGTTGAAACCGGTGAAGTCGCCCGCGCCGGGGTGTCCGTGCCGCTGCGGGACGGGTCCACCGCGTGGATGGGTGACACCATTGTGACCCGTCAGAACGACTCAGCCCTGAAAACCAAACGCGGCCGCGACGTGGTGAAGAACGGGGACCTGTGGACCGTCGATGAAGCCCACCAGGACGGCTCCCTGTCCGTGACCCACCTTGGCCACGGCGGAACTGTGCAGCTGCCCGCCGCGTACGTCACCGAGCATGTTCACCTTGGCTATGCCCTGACCACGCACCGCGCCCAGGGCATGACCAAAGACGCCGGTATCCCTATCCTTGACGCTGCCACTTCCCGCGAAAACGCCTACGTCGCCGCGACCCGTGGCCGGGATGAAAACGTCCTGTTCGTTGTCCTGGACGAAGGCCAGGACCGGGACAGCGTCCTGTCCACCATCGCGGCAAACCACAGCCACGAAACCTCCGCGCACGAAGGGCTCAGCACCGAATACGAACGCATCAACAACCCCCTGACCCTCGCGGACCAGTACCGCTACGTCACCGAAGAAGCGAACAGGATCCGGATGGCCGCCCTCGCCCGGGAAGTCCTGGGAGAAGGTGCGGAAACGTTCGTGGCCACCGAGTCCTGGGGTGCCGTGGCTACCAACCTGGCTAAGGCCGAACACGACGGCTGGGATCCCGCCCAGCTGCTGACCCGTGCCGCAACTGAACGTGACTTCGACGGCGCTGAGGATAAGTCCGCTGTGCTGTCCTGGCGGATCGAATCGATCGTGGAGAAGGCCCCCGAAGTCCTCGCCGCCGCCGGCGCCCGGCCCCTGGCGAACCTCACCGATGAACAGCTTGCCGCCCTGAAAAAGGACGTTGCAGCCATCGGGGAAGACCGCGCAGCCTCCTACACTGCGGCGTCAGCCGTCCACGGCCCGCACCCGGCGGACCACTGGACCAACCGCCGCCACGGTGGCCTGAGCGACGCCGAGCTCGAACGCCGGATCTTCACTTCACGTTTCACGGCCCGGGAAACCGAATCAATCAACAATCCTGCCCTGGCGCGCAGGAACCAGTACCGCCTCCGCGCCCTGGTTGAAGAGCAGAAGATCCGCGCCGAACAGGCCCGCACCGGAAAGAACAGCACCGAAGCTGCCGAACGCGGCTCCCGGAGCCAGTACGCCGCCGCGCCTAATGTGGCGACGGAGCATAACCGGTCCATGAACCACCAGGTCATCGCAGCCCGCGTCAGGGCAGAAGAACGCCTCCGAGCCATCACCCCCGGCACGCCCGTCCGGGCAGAGAAGATTGACCGGCTGCCTGACTGGCTCGCCCCGGCCCATACGGTCGCCAGCGAATACCTGCCCCAGGAGTGGCGGGAAGAACTCATGGCCCGACGGGAAGTTCTCACCGCACGCCTGGACGAACGCGGCCACATGCTTGCTGCCGAGCCGCCCGTGTGGGCGCAGCAGCTCGGCCCCGTCCCCGCGGACCCCGCCGCTGCACAGCAGTGGCGGGATACCGCCGCCGAACTTGAACTCTTCCGCGCCCGCTACAACGTCCCCGACACAGAGCAGGTCCCCGTGCCCGAAAACCTCCGCACCAATGACATTGGCCAAGACCTCCACGACCGCGCCGTGACCGTCTCCAAACGTGCCCGGGCACTCAAGGACCACGCCACCGAAGCGGAAAAGCTCACAGCAGCAGCCGAGGCCCTGGACCGCGCCAAGGGAACTCACGCCCCCGCCGCACCGGCCCAGGACGCTACGGACAAGGACCGCGCCCTGAACGCACAGGAACCCACTGCCGTCACGCCGGCCCAAAAGGACAAACCACGCCTGCGGACCAAGCTCGAACGCATGATCGCAGAGCAGCAGGCAAAGAACACACCGGCCCGGAAACCGACAGAACAGGCAACGGAAACCGAAGCGCAGCGGCAAGCCCGCCTAGCCAGTGAACGCGCCGTGAGGGAACAGCAGCGGTCAGCGGACGAGATCCGCGGACCTGGGATTGGCCTATAACCCATCAGGATTGTCCCCGGCTGTAGGCAGCGGAACCAATGATCCAAAAAATCATTGGACAGTTGGAGCCGCCGGCGTGAGGGCGCAATCGTAATTGAAGTAGGAGACGATGCGGTGAACTACCCTCTGAAGTGGCGCAAGGATCTGCGCACGGGCGTCCGCACCGCGTGGTTTGCCGACGGAGACAAAGGGCGTTACCAAATCCTCCGTGTCGCTGAAGGCTCTTGGGTCCTCCACCTGCCCGACGGCGGGAAGGTGGCTAGCAGTAAATTGCGGTTAGCAAAGCACTTAGCATCCGCTCACGATGCGTTCGGACTAACGCTGTGAGTTACGACGTGTCAGGTTGAAGCCTCAGACCGTCACCATCTGGTGTCCGTAAGTCCGTTGCGAAATCTTATCCTGACGGTTTCAGGCGCACCGCCTGACGTCAGATTGGGGTGTACGGCAACCTGATAGTGGTTGAAGTGCTATCCATTCGAGCTTCGAGACGGGTACTGCTAGGTCCACTGCTTCAAGTGAGGTGTGGCCGCTCCGGAAGCCCTCCGAGCTACCCCAGCACCTCCAACTCCTGAAGCTTTCCAAGCGCCACACCCGCCATGAATTGTGCCTGATCAACGAGGATACTGTCGTCAAACACTGCCCTGGGCGAATGCATGGGAGCCCACTCCATGGGGTCGATATCTGGAGACCCAGCTCCGAGGTGCCCGTACGCTCCGGGGACCTCCACGAGGACCCGGGAGAAATCGTCAGAGCCGGTCCTGGGGGACGGGCTGGGCACGAACCGGTGCTCTCCGAAGAATGTCCGTGCTGTCCTGCCCCAGAGTTCGGCGTCACTGTCGTGATTGACGGTGGCCGGCATAACTGGAGTGAACGTTGCGTCGGCTGTCAGTTGATGAGCGGACGCCAGTTGCCGGATAAGATCCGGCAACTCCTGTGCGAGCCGTGCTTCGACACCGGGGCTGAAAGATCTGACGCTGGCCCTGAATTCCGCCGAATCAGGTATGACATTAGAGGCGGAACCACCATGGAACTGGCCCACGGAAAGAACCACGGGATCAAAAACGTTGAATCGCCGGGTGATGTACGTCTGTAGCGCTCCAAGCATTTCAGCAGCTACCTGTATGGGATCCAGAGCCTGGAAGGGGCGGGAACCGTGCCCACCACGCCCGATAACCTTGACGGACAGATCTCCGAAGGCTGCCATGTAGGAGCCGGCCCGGGTCGTGAACACGCCTGACGGCATGTCTGAAACGACATGCAGGGCGTAGGCAGCATCCGGTCGCCTGCCGGCTGCATTAAGAACGCCTTCCTCCAGCATGATGCGGGCCCCGTCATGTCCTTCCTCCCCCGGTTGGAACATGAAGATGACGTCGCCGGTCAGGCTGTGACGTACGGACGAGAGCAAACGGGCGGCACCAATCAGGCCCGCTGTATGCAGGTCATGACCGCAGGCATGCATTGCGCCATTGGTCGATGCAAAGGGTATACCCGTTTTTTCTGCCACAGGAAGGGCGTCCATGTCCCCTCTAAGCAGTACAGTAGGACGGCTCCCAACGGGGGACTGGGTGGCCCCGCCCCGGAGTACCGCAACCACGGACGAGGCCGCTTTTCCCAGGCTTATTTCGAGGTCGAGTCCCTTGAGTGCCTCAAGGACCCGGGCCTGGCTGCGGGGCAGATACAGGCCGACTTCAGGATCGGCGTGCATTTCCCTACGGAAATCGACCAGGTCGCTTCCAAAGGCCGGGATCGCCGCCGTGGCGCCCTCAAGGAAACTCAGCGGTGAAAACCGCACCGTATCTGTCGTTGAAGTATCTGTCATTGAAGGGTTTCTCGTCTCATGTTGCCAGGCCCTGGCCTGCTGCTTGCCCGAGAGGACGCGGAGCCCCCGCCTTAGCCAGGCGTCACGTTCCCGGAATGTCTGTCGCAGGCCTCGCAGGGCCTCGCTTACGCTTTGGGGTCGGATACGGCGCCTAGAGCGGGAAATCCGTCCTGTCCACGCCAACCACGCGGTCGCCGGTAAAGAAGCGAACGCCGTACTGGGGACCGTGGCCTCCCATACCGCTGGTACCCCAGAAACTCTGCCGCGAATTGCCGGCCAGGTCGCTCATGAACGTGCCGTTGATGCGGACCTCCCCGGCACGAATACGGGATGCCACGTCGATGGCCCGTGTTTCGTCACCGCCGAATACGTAGGCATCAAGACCGGTTGCCGGTCCGTTTGCATGGCCAAGCGCCTCTTCAACGGAATGCACGGGATGTACCGTGACCAGTGGCCCGAAGAGTTCTTCCGCGGCGGCGCCGGCCGGACATCCGACGATCATCCCCGGTGCCAGGAACCAGCCGTCAAGATCCGGTAGATCGCCGCCAGTGACCAGCGTTCCCCCCAGTTCGACGAGTCGATTCACTGCGGCTACCAAACCATCACGCTGCCGCTCAAACGCCAGGGGACCCACTTCCGTTGTCTCATCCAAGGCATTTCCGACCCGAAGCTTACTGAGTTCGAACTTCATAGCTTCAACGAAACGGTCGTGAACCGACCCGTCAACCAGTACCTTGCCGGGCGCCTCGCACCACTGGCCATTGAGACGGGTCATGCCCTGCACAATGGACTGTGCCGCTGAGCTGACATCGGCATCATCCAGAATGATCACGGGATTGTTGGATCCGAGCTCCATCTGCATGACAGCCAGATTGGACGCCGCAGCCTTCGCGACCGTGCGGCCTGCCGAATCGCCCCCTGTAAACGAAAGAGCCTCGATGCGGGGATCCGAAGTCAGCAGTGATCCTGTCTCCGAATTCCCATGAACCAGTTGAAACGCGGCGCTCGGGTAATCGAGTTCGGTCATGGCAGCGGCGATCGATTCGGCGAAGAGCTGGCAACCTCCGGGGGCGTTCTCGGAGGGTTTGAGGATGACCGGGCAACCAGCCGCCATTGCTGCCGCCACCTTGCCTACCACGGTAAAGGTTGGAGCATTCCAGGGGCCAACGATGAGGGCCGGGCCGAGGGGCTTGCGCAGGATGACCACAGGCCGGTCACCGCCGTCAAGGGTCTCCGACTCGCCAAGCTGCTCCGCTTCAGCGATAGTTCCCCGGACTCTGTCCCCGAGGGCACCGGCAATCAGGCGAGTGGTCCGGATAGGGACTCCCGTGTTGATGCTGTCCTGCAGCGCGATTTCTTCGCTCTGGGCATCGAGAGATGCGGCCACCTTCGTCAGGAGCTCAAGACGGTCCCGGAGTTTGATGTCTTCAAGTTTCCCGGACTCGTGCAGAGCCGCCGCTGCGGCGAGTGCGCACTCGACTTCAGCCTTTCCGGTCTTTCGCATCGGCTGCCGCGGTTCGCCCGTATTTGGGTTGGTAAGGTAGCGGCCGTTTTCGTCGAGCTGCAGCCATGCGCCATCGACAAAGGAGCGTTGCTCGACAAGGTCGGGGGTGTTAGCGGTCAGTTGTGCTAGTCCTTCAGCAGTCATTCAAGGTGCTCCTCTGATTTTCGTTGTTGTCTTTGTCGTCCAGGACCAGCGACGGCAGGGGCTGGGCATTGACGTTTGACCGTTTATGTTCGGGAGGATTTGCAGCGCCACAGTTCGCAGCTTTCGTTCCGGCGCTGGCCGTGGCGCAAAATCAGATCGTGATCGGCCTGACAGTCAGCTGCCAAACGGTCTTCAAAGTTGTCCGGATCACAGTTGCCTGTCGGTCATGTTCAGCACAACTCGGATCGTCGACGCTTCCGCCATCGCTTCGAATCCCTCGTTGATACGTTCGAAGGGCAGTTCCTTGGTGACCATTGCATCGAGATCCAGTCGGTTGTTCAGGTAGTGGTCCGTGAACATGTGGACGTCGCTGAGGAACCTGTTCGCGCCCATGTAGGCGCCTTGCAGGTGTCGGTCGCCGTAGACGAGCGCATCTGCGGGGATACGCAGTTCGGACCCTGCGGGCATGAGACCGAGGATGGTGGCTGTTCCGTTCGGGCTCAGGAGCGAAAAGGCGAGTTCCGCTGTCTGGCTGCGGCCCACCGCCTCGATTGCATGGCTGACACCTTGGGGAAGAAGTGATCGGACCTGAATGAGTGTTTCTGTCGGGTCGGATGATGAGACAACAGTGTCCGTGGCACCGAAGTTACGGGCGAGCTCCAGCTTCGCCGGCACAGCGTCAATGGCAATGATTCGTCGTGCCCCAGCCAACCTGGCACCTTGAATGGCCGCTATTCCGACACCGCCGCAACCGATCACGGCAACCGTATCCTCTGGTCCGACCTTTGCGCCGTGAATAACCGCGCCGACTCCTGTACTAATGCAGCAACCGAGAAGACACGCCACCTGGGGAGGCAGATCCGAGCCGACCACTGCAACGGATGCCTCCCTCACGAGGAAGGCCTCTGCAAATGCGCCGATACCGCCGAGCGACTCCACGCCTAATCCATCAGGTGAGAGCAGCCTGGGTCGAGGCCGCTCACGCATCGAGTCGACCCGGTCGCACTGGGTCGGGCGCCCGCTTATGCAGTTGCGGCATGCCCCACAGGAGGGGGTGACCGTTGCCACGACCCTTTCACCAGTCTTAATTCTTGTGACTGCAGAACCGACGCGCTCGACAATGCCTGCGACTTCATGCCCGAGGACCACCGGCAGGGAGATATCCAGCGACCCCTTCAGATAGTGCAGATCACTATGGCAAAGGCCCACTCGCTCAGTCCGGATGAGAACCTCAGTGTCCTCCGGATCATCCAGCAGCAGTTCGCGGATCCGAAGAGGGGCTCCGGGCTTTTCCAGCACGGCGGCAAGAATCGGTGTAGTCACTTGGCTTCCTTGATGGTTGAGGAGCTGGCAGATGGGTCGCTTCGACCATCTTCAGCCCTGGTCGAGTTTCAAAAGTGTGTGGACGGAACAGCCTTTACAACCACTATGTGCAAGCTGACCAGCGCGGACGTTAGAACAGCCGGGATCAGTGTCAGCTTCCGGTTCCAACTCGGGATCCATGCCGGTTCTCACCTACAGCGGCCCAGCGCTCAACGTGGCGTTCCAGGGTGCGGAGGGCTTTTTCCAGCTTCGCCAGCAATACCCGTGTCTCCTCTTCGGTGATCACCAAGGGCGGGGACAGGATCACGGCGTTGTTCAGCGGGGCGATCCCGGCCGGGTAGACAAGAAGCCCTTGGTCCAGGCATTCATCGACGAATAGGCCAGCCGCTCCCAGTGCAGGATCGGGTGCCTGCTTGCTTTCCTGGTCCATAACGAACTCGAAGCCCCAGAGCAGGCCCCGCCCACGGACATCGGCCATGCAGCGGTACCTCGTTGCCAGGGAGAGCAGACCCTCTTCAAGCTGCTTCCCCCGTTGCCGGACGTTCGCTAGGATATCCTCGCGTTCCATAAAGTCCAGGACCGCCAGGCAGGTCGCTGCCCCCAGGGGGTTCCCCGAGAAGGTGTGCCCGAACGGAGCGACGCCGCTGCCCTCTCTGAGCGCCTCAACGATGTGGCTCCGCAGCAGGACGCCAGCAACAGGGGAGTATCCGGCACTCATTCCTTTGCCGATAAGAAGAAGGTCCGGCACGACGTCCTCGTAGGAACTCGCGAACCAGTCGCCCGTGCGCCCCATTCCCGTGATGACCTCATCGATGATCAGCAGCACGTCCAGCCGATCACAAATGTCGCGAAGGCCGGCGAAGTAGCCGGCCGGCGGCGTCAGGACCCCGCCGGCGGCTCCGACGATTGGTTCGACGATGACTGCCGCGACTGTGCCGGGGTCCTCGTTCTGAATGGCGTCTTCGAAGGCTTTCGCAGCGCGCGCAGCGTACACTTCCTCGCTCTCGCCTGGCAGGGCGAAGCGGTAGGCGTAGGCCGGCGGGGCGAAGGAGAACGCATGGAGCAAGGATCCGTAGTCGGGGCGGCGCGCTGCGTGCCCGGACATCGACAGGGCGCCCATTGTCATGCCGTGATAGCTGATGGTCCTGCCAAGGATTTTGACTTTGCCTGGGAGCCCCCTTTCGCGCCAGTAGCTCACTGCGGCGCGGATGGCGAATTCGGATGCTTCGGACCCGCTATTGACAAAAAACGCCATATCGAGGTCCCCGGGAGCAATGTCAGTGAGCCGGCGGGCCAGTTCTTCAGCGGGCAGGCTGGTGAACTGGGTTCTATACGTGAAAGCCACACGGCGGCACTGTTCTTTCACCGCCTCCGCAATCTCGTCCACGCCATGGCCAATGCTGGCGGTCATGGCGCCGCTTGAACCATCCAGGTACTGGCGCCCCTCGGTGTCATACAGGAAGACGCCTTCGCCGTAGGCCACTGTCGGGTACTTCTTGTCGATGATTTGTTTCAACAACGCGCTGTCGGAAATGGGAAGCTCCTAAATATCAGCAGCTGCTCTCGCAGCTTTTAAAGCCAGTCGGTAGTGAATCCCCTGGCAGGTTCTTGTCGTCTACGGCGCTAGTGGCCGGCCGTGCTTTTGCGCGGCCGGCCACCGTTACCGTCGTTCCAAGAAGGCTTGTGCGACGGCGGCTACGGAGATGAGTCTTTTTTCTTAGCTCGCTGCGGAACTTTCTTCGCTGCTGGAACCTGCCGGGATCAGTGCGGCATACGTCGCCGGCCGCTTGGATCGCATAACCAGCGCGGTGGTCACGCCGCCCAGGAAGAGTACAGCCATGAGCGTCAACAGTATTCCCGCCGCCAGGTCACCGCCGACGAGAAGCCCGAAGTTCTGAAGAACCAGAAAGACAATTCCCCCGAGTCCGAGAAGGGCAATCCCGGGGGCCAGCAACGTGCCCCAGACCTTCTTGTTGTGGGGATTCCTCCGGAAGAACACGATCACCGCGAGTGATGTGAGAGCCATCAGCACAACGATGCCCAATGTCGCCGAACCGGCGAACCAGGTGTAGGCCTGCGTTACCGGGTCGAGCCCGATGATCGCCTCGACACCAAGCAGTGCTATCGCTACTACCGAGACGATCAAGGCTGCCCTGGACGGAGCGTGGTGACGTGGGTGGATTGCACCAAGTCCAGTCGGAAGCACACCTTGCGTACCAAGGGTAAAGAGGTACCGGGTCAGTACGTTCTGGAAAGTGAGGATGCAGGCGAAAAGGCTGGTGATGAGGAAAACCTGGAGCAGGGTGGCAAGGAGCGGGGACACGTACTGTCCCGCGAGCCCTACCACAATGCTCGTGGGATCATTCGTCGCGATTTCGACGATCTGGCTGCTTCCGACTCCCGCCTGCAGTGCCCAGGCAGTGAACGTGTAGAAGATGCCGACGCCGATAACGGCGATATAGGTTGCCCGCGGGATAGTGCGATCAGGGTCACGTGCTTCGTTCCGGAAGACGGCGGTGGCCTCAAAACCAATGAACGAGAAGAAGGCAAACATGACACCAAGGGGAACGACGCCTTCGCTAAGCCGCTGAGGCGAAAGTGAATCGGCGCTGAGTCCTTCGGCGCCGCCATGGGCGATCACACCAATATTGACGGCCAGCAGAACCGCCGTTTCGATGATCAGAACAACTCCAAGCACCTTGGCGGAAAGTTCGACGTCCCGATAGGCGAGGAGCCCACAAATGACCATGAGAGTGATGCTGCAAACCCACCAGGGGACCTCCGGGCCACCCAGGTCCTGAATGGTGGTCTGCGTTGCCGATCCAAGGTATGAACACAGCGCAAGAAACAGCAGCAAGTATGTTCCGAGCGCAAAAGTGGCAGCCCCCATGCCAACACCCCGGCCCAGCCCCGTTTGGATGTAGGAATAGAACGCCCCAGCATTTTTCACAAAGGGCGTCATCCTCGTAAAACCAACGGCAAACAGAAACAGAATAGCGGTCGCGATAAGGAAGAACAGCGGACCGCCCGTGCTTCCCGATGCAGAAACGACAACAGGCCAACCAGCCACGACAGCTGTCATGGGCGCAGCTCCCGCCACAACCATGAACACAATCGACCGGACTCCCAGGCCCCTGCTGAGCAAGCGGTCCGGGCTCAATATTCCGTTGGGTCCCGCATCCACCGGCTCAAATTTAACATCTTTAGTTGCCATTCGTCCCTCCTGGACGTAGAAGCTGAGTGTCATCGCGATGCCTTCGACACGGCGGAATTGAGCGGCATCGCGGAACCCACAATCGGGCCGGCCCCCTTGCCGAACATCACTGTGAGTTGGATTACAGCGTAGGAGTTGCCCCAGAGTTTGCGATGTTGAGCCTGCACATACATCCGTCCTGCGCATGGTCCTGATGCACAGCAATGGGCAGGCAAAAAAATGGACGCAGTCCTATGAACGAGGAGTTTATGGAATGTGCACCGCGCACATACAGCTACTTATCGTGGTGCTCCCAGCACTCGCTGGCCGCAGTTTCCTCAGGCATTGTCGGAACTAACGGAGCTTCCCAGAGTCCATACGAGACTAGGAAATTTTCGACAAACCCACTTCTCCTGAAGGAGCACCCGATTATGAACAGCGTTATTTCGGTCTACAACCCCGCTACAGAAGAACAGATAGGCGAGGTGCCCGCCTACGACCTGCCGGACGTAAATGCAGCGGTCGAACGCGCAGGGGCCGCCCAGCGCGCCTGGGTCCGCAAGCCACTGGCTGAACGCCGTGATGCCCTCTGGGCTATTGCCGATGCTGTCATCGCCCACAGCGACGAACTGGCCCTTCTCGAATCCACCGACGTTGGTAAGCCATTGGCGGCGGCCCGACAGGAAGTTCTTGGTGTCGCCGAGTGCTTCAAGTACTACGCCGGAACGGTGGACAAGATCCTCGGGGACACCATTCCGGTCGATGGCGGCGTCAGCATGACTTTCCGCGAGCCGCTGGGTGTTGTGGCCGTAATTGCCCCGTGGAACTTCCCTCTGCCTATCGCATCCTGGAGTATCGCCCCGGCTCTGGCCAGCGGTAATTCGGTAATTGTGAAACCCGCGGCCCTTACCCCCCTGTCAACTGTCCGATTTGGTGAGATCGTGAAGGAACTGGGCGTCGTCGGGGACGCGCTTCAGGTCCTCACTGGTTCGGGCGCCCGGATCGGCAATGCCCTCGCTGAACACCCGGATGTTAACAAAATAAGTTTTACTGGCTCCACCGAGGTCGGCCGGTCCATCGTCCAGGCGGCTTCAACGACGATGAAAAGGGTTTCTCTTGAGCTCGGCGGGAAGTCCGCCAGTATCGTCTACAACGACGTTGACCTCGCCAAGTGTCTGCAGGCAGCCCCAATGTCGGTCTTCGACAACACGGGCCAGGACTGCTGTGCACGCAGCCGCTTTCTCGTGCAGCGGGGAATCTTCGACGAGTTCGTCGAGGGATTCATCGAAACTACGCGTGCACTGAAAATCGGTAACCCGCTGGACGACAAGACCAACCTGGGACCTCTGGTCTCGGCTGCCCACCGCGACACCGTTTCCAGCTTCCTCGAAAACGGTCTCAACGTCGTCACCGCCGGTGAAGCACCGGATGGCCCCGGCTTCTGGATGGCACCCAGAATCGTCATCGCCCCGGACCCCAAGAGCCGGGTGGCAACCGATGAAATTTTCGGCCCCATCGCCTCGGTGATTCCCTTCGACACCGAAGAGGAAGCCATCGCGCTGGCCAACAGCTCAATTTACGGCCTGAGCGGCTCCATCTGGACCAACGATGTCGGGCAGGCCCTGCGGACGGCGCGGGCACTTGAGTCCGGGACTCTGTCGGTCAACTCAAACTCATCCATTCGAATCCAGACACCTTATGGCGGCTTCAAACAGTCAGGCATTGGCCGCGGACTGGGCCAGGCTGCCATCGAGGCATACACCGAACTCAAGACCGTTTTTGTGAGGACAGAACCGTGACAACTGACACAGGGGAGCTGGTTCGGACCAACCACGGCACCTCATCCGAAGTATCCAGTGAGACAGACACCGCCGTGCAGACCCTCAGCGTCCTCTACGGCAGCCAGACCGGGAACGCTGAGTTTCTTGCGTCCAAAATCGTGGACAAGGCAAACGGCCAGGGTTACTCAGCCGAGCTTATGAGCCTGGACATGCTGACCCCGCAAGATGCGGCACGCAAGGACCGCCTGTTGATCGTTACCGCCACACACGACAACGGCCACATGCCGGACAATGCGCAACCGTTTTGGGACCAGCTTCAAAGCGCCGGTTCAGACCTCTTCAAGGACGTTCCCTTCGCAGTCCTTGCCATTGGCGACTCCATGTACGAAGACTTCTGCAAAGCCGGCAGCGATCTTGACGAGCGCCTTGGCGAACTCGGCGGCAAGAGGATCCTTGACCGCCTCGACTGCGATGTCGACTATGACCTGACGTCAGGCAAGTGGATCAGGGGCATGCTTGAGACCTTCAAGACAGTTGTTCCCAAGAAGCGGGACAAGAGCCCGCAAGACTCCACTGTTCCAGGAGCAAACCTCGGGGAGCAGCCCAAGGGCACACGCCGGGAACCTGACACTGCCACCGTCGTCGAGGCCCGACTCCTAAGCGCTCCAGAGTCCGAAAAAGAGGTCTGGCACTATGAGCTTGAGGTTAGCGGCGACAGCCGCAACTACCGGCCAGGTGACTCACTTGCCGTAATCCCCACCAACTCCATCGAACTCGTGGAAGACCTCCTCGGATTCCTTGGCCTCGCTGGCAGCGAGGTGTTCGGTGAGGACGGCAAGAATGTACGCGAGACGCTTCAAAACGACTATGAGCTTCGGCTGCCCCATCTGGGCATCGTGGCCTGGCTCGTCGAAGAACTCGCACCGGATCATCCCGTGCGGAACCTGGTCGAGTCCGGTGACCGCAATGCGCTGGAGGACTGGCTGTGGGGACGGGACATGCTGGACGTGCTGCAGGAAACCCGGTCAACAGATGTCGATCCCGGCGAGTTCCTCTCAATGCTGAGGCCCCTGCAGCACCGGTCGTACTCCATTGCATCCAGTCCCCTCGCTGACGGCGACCGCGTCCACTTGACGGTCTCCACTGTGCAATACGAGACCGCCGGCCGCCGGCACTCGGGTGCATGCAGCGGATTCCTCCAGTCCGCCGCGCAGGCCAAGATAACCATAAAAGTCTTCCCGCTGCCGGCGCACGAGTTCCACCTACCCCACGACAACTCAGCTGACGTGATCATGGTCGGTCCAGGCGTCGGAGTTGCCCCGTTCCGTGGCTTCCTCCGTGACCGTGAAGTCTCACAAGCCCGGGGACGAAACTGGCTGTTCTTCGGGGACCGCCATGAAAAGCCTTCCTGGCTTTATCAGGCGGAAATGGAAGAACTGCAAAGCAAGGGTGTGCTGAACCGCCTCAGCCTGGCTTTTTCCCGGGATCAACAGGGCAAGGTCTATGTCCAGGACCGGATCCGCGAAGAAGGAGGCGACATCTTTGCCTGGCTATCGGGTGGAGCCTCGGTCTATGTGTGCGGCGGCAAACAAATAGCACCTGACATCGACGAAGCCCTGCTGGCGGTGCTCAGCAGCCACGGCGCGATGACCCCCGAAGAGGCGCACGATTACCTGCAGTCCATGAAGAGCGAAGGACGTTACGTCAAGGACGTCTACTAGGCCCCGCCTGACCCTGCCCAGCACCCGGGCTTTCGTGTCCTGGGTACTGGGCAGAACACGGAAAAGTCTTGGCCTGCGTACCGCACAGGAATGTGACCTGGCTTACCGAGTGCATGTAGCCGGCAATCATGATGTGCACCTTGCACATACGCCTATAGGACGCCGCTCTTAGTGTTTTTAGTAACCAATATCAATGAGGATAAGAGGTACACAGTGAATCCCATCACACAGGTCCCGGAGGACCTCCACGAACTCGAGGCTATCGACATGCAGGATCAATCCTCAGCCGCGTCAGCGCATGACGAACTGCAAAAGTTCGTCTCCGACAACGACATCAAAACGTTCAAAGTGGGCGTGGTGGACCTGGACGGTGTTTGGCGCGGCAAGCGCATCCCTGCCAGGTACTTCCTGGAAAGCGTCGCTGAGCGCGGAACGAATATCTGCAACATCATCTTCGGCTGGGACATTCAGGACGAAATCATTTCTGATCTCAGCTACACGGGGTGGGACACGGGTTACCCTGACGTGACGCTCCTCCCCGATCTCAGTACCCTGAAGGTCGTTCCCGGGGAACCCGGCGTGGCTTCCGTCATTTGCGACGCCTACGAGATGTCGGGCGAGCCGGCGGCAATCTGTCCCCGGAGCATTCTCAAGCGGGTCGTGCAGAAAGCCGAAGACCTTGGATACTCGCCAGTCTGCGCCTACGAGTTCGAGTTCTACCTGCTCAAAGGCACCCCGACGGACCTTGCCGCCAAGGACTGGCGCGACCTGACCCCCATCACAGCGGGCAGTCACACCTACAGCCTCGTCAGGGACACAGGCACCGAGTTCCTCATCGGTGAGATCCGACGCCGCCTGTCTGAGCAGGACATTTTCATCGAGGCCAGCAACAGTGAAAACGGTCCAGGCCAGTTTGAGATGAACATCCATTATTCGGATGCTCTCGCAGCCGCAGACAACGCCCTCCGGCTAAAGGCCACCGTCAAGGAGGTTGCAGCTGAGGCCGGCTACACGGCGTCATTCATGGCCAAGATCAATTCGGAGTGGGCCGGCTCCTCCGGGCACATGCACCAGAGCCTTTGGGATCCGCAGTCGGGCAAGTCCGCCTTCGCCAATGCCGAGGAGCCCGGTGAACTGAGCGCCATCGGGTACAACTACCTGGCCGGCGTCGTCGAGACGGCACCGGAGCTCACGGCCCTCTACCTGCCCACCATCAACTCTTACAAGCGGACCGAAGGCGGACAGTGGGCCGGATCCAGTGCCACCTGGGGCCTGGACAACCGAACGGTCGCTATCAGGTCCATCCCGTCAAAGAGCAGTGCCGCACGCATCGAAAACCGGGTACCGGGCGCTGACGCCAATCCCTACCTGGTCATCGCCGCTAACATCGCTGCCGGCCTGCACGGCGTGGAGCAGGAATTGACCGCCCCGAAGCGGGTGGTAGGCAACGCTTACGCCCTGGAGGAAGGACACCAGGTAAAGCAGCTGCCCGGAACACTCGACCAGGCCATCGAACAGTTCGAGAAAAGCGAGGTCGCCAAGGCGTACTTCGGCGAAACGTTCGTGACCCACTACGTCCAGACGAGGCGCTGGGAGCTCCGCAAGCTTCAGACCAGCGTCACCGACTTCGAAATCGCACGGTACCTGGAACGCATCTAGCGCTAGTGCAGCGCTAAGAGCTCCATTTCCATTTTTCATACTCAGAAAGAAGCACCCAATGACCACTCACCCCGGAAAGATCGCTGCAGTCACCGGAGCCGCGTCCGGAAACGGCCTTGCCATCGCAGAAAAGCTACTCAAGGAGGGCGCCACCGTCGTAGCCCTCGACCGTGACGAGGCCGCGCTCGAGCGTCTGATCGGCCAGCACCCGGAAATGGTGGCTGTTGTTATGGACGTCGCCGACGAAGCCTCGGTCCGCAGCGGCATGGCGGAAATCGACGCAAAATTCGGCCGGCTTGACACCCTCGTCAACAACGCAGGCATCGTCAAGGGCAGCAACTTCGACGACGTGAGCGTAGCGGAATGGGACCAGGTGTTCGCCGTGAACTCCACCGGACCGTTCCTGGTCAGCCAGGCCGCACGGCCGTTGCTGGAGAAGGGCGCCGCGGCCCGGGGCGACGATTCAACCAGTGCCATCGTCAACATCACCTCTGTCGAGGCCCACATCGTCATCGCCAGCAGCGGACACCCCCAGGTCCATTACAACGCTTCCAAGGGTGCACTCCTTATGTTCACGAAGGCTTTGGCCATCGAAACCGCAGCTTCCAAAATCCGCGTCAACGCTGTCGCCCCCGGCTTCATCGAGACCCCGTTCACCAAGTCCGTGCTGGAAAACCAGGAGGCCGTGAAGTTCCTCCTCGACCGCACGCCGCTTGGACGAATCGGACGGCCCTCCGACGTTGCCAACGCAGTCGCATTCCTGGCCAGCGACGAGGCCAGCTGGGTGACCGGTACCACCATCCACGTCGACGGCGGTTGGCTGGTTTACTGACATGAGGTCGCCCCTTATTGCCATTTCCGCGGCCCGGCAAACCGTCGATACCGCCTTCGGCCCGATGCCTTCAACGGTCCAGAACATGGCCTACGCCAACGGCGTGCTTGCCGCAGGCGGCCGTCCCGCCATTCTTCCGTCCACGGCAACGATCCCGGATGCGGCGCTTGAAGGGTTCGACGGGCTGATCCTCACCGGCGGCGGTGACATCAGCCCCCGGTTGTATGGCGAGGACCCGGTCGACACTGTTTATGACGTGTGCGACATCAGGGACGACTTCGAAATCGAGCTTTACAACGAGGCCATGCTCCGCGGCCTGCCCATCCTGGCCACTTGCCGGGGGATGCAGCTAGTCAACGTTATTCGAGGCGGAAACCTCGTCCAGGAAGTGAGCCCGGACAGGGGGCACTGGCAGGACCATCCCTCTCATGAACCATGGCACCAGGTACAGCTGGAGCCCGGTTCCGAACTTGCCCGGATCGCCAAAGACCTGACCATTCCCGTGAACAGCTACCACCACCAGGGCTTGGGAAAGCTCGGAACAGGCCTTCGTGTCGTGGGACGGGAAGGCGACGTTATCGAAGCAATTGAAGCCGACGATGCCCGCCTCATCGGAGTCCAATGGCATCCCGAGCACATGGTCGACTACCACGAAGCCCAGAAGGCCCTCTTCGTCGATCTCGTGGAGAAGGCCGCAGCGTACGCACAGTCACAGAAACCACTTCAGGAGCAATTCTCATGAGCACAGAAACTGAGCGGGGACTCAGCCACAACAAGTCAGACTTTGACTTCCACGGACGGTCGCTCGACAACATTTTCGACGAATACCAGGACATCCTGGCCAACGGCCCTGTTGGGCACAGCAACAAGTATGGAGGCTTTTGGTACATCACCAAAAGCGAAGATATCTTCAACGCCGAGCAGGACCCCGACACCTTCGCGGTCGGACCCTCAATGCTCCTCCCAGCGTTCGGCACTGACGTCCCCCTGATTCCGATCGACATCGATCCCCCGACCCACGCTGACTTCCGCAAAATTCTGCTGCCGATGTTCACCCCCATGAACATCTCAAAGCTGACACCCGGCATGCGGGAGACCGCTCAGCAGCTGTGCCAGGAAGTCCTCACAGCCGGCGACGTCGTTGATGTCTCGGCAAAGCTTGCCCGCCCGATGCCGACCATTATCTTCAGCCGCCTGGCCGGATATCCGGAACAGGACTGGCCAATCTTCGACCGGTGGATCGACGAAATCATCTATGAGCGGACCGCGCATCCGGAAACCGCATATGCGGCCGGACGCGAACTCAACGACTACTTCGACCGCCTTCTCGACGAACGGGAAAAGGCCGGACCGGAAGCGGACGCCAGCAATGACCTGATCACCCAGCTTCTCAAAGCGGAAGTGAAAGGCCGGAAGCTCACGCGTGAAGAGCTGCTGTCGTACTGCTACCTGCTCTTCCTCGCCGGGCTGGACACGACCGCCTGGGCGATCCGTTCCGCCCTCTGGTACCTGGCCGGCAACCCGCAGGCCCAGCAGCAGTTGCGGGAAGACCCGGACCTGATCCCCACCGCAGCAGAAGAATTCCTGCGGACCCTCTCCCCGGTCCAGGCCATGGCCCGCACCGCGAAGAAGGACACAGTTGTCCGGGGCCAGGAAATCAAGGCTGGCGAACGCGTAGTGCTCGTCTTCGGCGCGGGCAACCGTGACCCGGAGGTCTACGAAGAACCCAATGACATCAAGATTGACCGTGAAGACAACCGCCACCTGGCCTTCGGCGGAGGGATCCACCGGTGCCTCGGCTCGAACCTTGGCCGCGCCGAAATGGTTATCGCCATGGAGGAATTCCTGAAGGCTGTCCCTCACTTCGAACGGGCGAATGACGACGAACCGTGGCACGGCGTCGGCCCGCTTACCCTCAAGATTGGAGCTTGATCACCATGGGAGAACTTTGGGTCGACGGAGGGCGTTGCCAAGGCCACGCCCGGTGCTGGGCTCTGGCACCCGAAACCTTTGAGATCGACGAGGAAGGCTACGCGCACGTCATTCCTGGCCGCGAAAACAGCGGCGATGAACCCAACGTCCGCAAGGCCATCCGGAACTGCCCCGAACGGGCAATCCTGGAACGGGAAACGAACGAGGCCAGCGAGAAAGCATCAGAGGTTTCGGCATCGTGACACATCTGCCAAACCGGGTTGCGGTCATTGGTGCTTCGGTTGCGTCGGCGATGCTGATTGAACGCAGCCGCGAGCTGGGCTTTGCAGGCGAATTTATCGTCATTGATTCAGACCCGAACGCGCCCTACGACCGGCCCCCGTTGTCCAAGCAATTCCTTCTTGGCACTGGTCCCGTCGAACCGGCCGAGTGGTGGCCGGAGGCTACGCCGATCCTCAATGCAAAGGCCATCGGGCTGCACACCGACAAGCGGACTGTCCTGACGGACAAGCTCGGAGAAGTAGCGGCTGACGCGGTCGTCATCTCCACCGGAGCCGGCTCAATCCGGCTGCCGAACGAGCCAGCGGGCGTTCTCAGCCTCAGAACCGCCCAGGACGCCCTTGCCCTGCGCAGCGCCGTGGATGCAGGAGCTGCCAGTGCGATCATCATCGGCGCCGGAACCATTGGTGCGGAACTGGCATCTACACTCGCCCAGCGTGGGCTTGCCGTCACGGTAGTGGATTTGGCTCCGCAACCAATGCAGCGCTTCTTTTCAGGACATCTGGGAGAGGAAGCGAAGGCATGGATGCATCAGGCCGGTGTCGTAACTCATTTTGGGGTTGCTGTGGAATCCATTCAGAAAACGGATGCGCAGTGGACGGTCCGGGTCAGCGGCCTGGACCTGCACGCCGACCTGGTGATCAGCGCTGTCGGCGCACGCCCCCACACCGAATGGCTGACCTACAGCGAGCTCGACATTTCCAACGGAGTCCGTTGCAGTGCGGACGGGAAAGCCCTGCTGACCAGCGGTGAAATCGCCGACGGGATCTTCGCTATCGGAGACGTTTCGGCCCGGCGGGCCGAGGACAAAACCTTTCGGCGGTTCGAGAGTTGGACCCAGGCCCAACGTCATGGCGCAGCCCTGGCTGAACACTTTGCAGGCTTCAACTCCAGCGAACTGGAACAGGCTCCGTACGGGTGGACGGAGCAGTTCGGCCGAAAGGTACAGGTACACGGAATGCTTCCGCCGGCAGGCGAACTTGTACAGGTATACGCTGCGGAGGAACGCAACGCCGCCCTGTACCGGATTGGATCTGCGGAGGAGGACGTGGCTTGGATCGGTGTCAACGCGCCCAGGCAGTTCAGCCGGGCCTCCCTGGGCATGAGCCTTCTAAGCTGAAACGATGAAACCCCCTGCTGAACCCGCGGCCCCGCAACCGAATGAGGTCCTGCCCGCTGGCTATCGCCACAAACTCCAAATAGCAGAGCTTCGCGCAGACACCCTGTCCGAGCTCACGCAGCTCATGATGGAAGGACCCGATCCACTCGCGCTTGCTCAAAGGGCAGTGGACTTGGTAGCCAGGGCAACGAACTCAGCAGGGGTTTTCGTCTACCTGTGGGATGAACAGGAACAAGTCCTTGTCATGCGCGCAGGCACCCCTGGAGTGCAAAGCCAGCAAGTGGGACGAATCACCCTTCGCCTCGGCGAAGGTGTAACTGGCTGGGCAGGACTCACCAGACAGTCGGTTGTCCTAAACAAGAACATTCAGCAGGACCCGAGGTTCGCCAGCATCAGCGAACTGCAGGAAGAAGAATTCAATTCGATGCTGGTTGTCCCGATCGTGGCACCGACCGGGACCCTCCTTGGCGTGTTCAGCCTCTGGTCATATGAGGAGGAAACCTTCACCTGGGAGTCAAAGCTGATTGCTGACGAGGTGGGAGTGCTGCTTGCCAGCGGCCTGCTGCAGGCTGAGACAGTTGATGACTTGCGGCGCCAATCCGCAGCAGCGCACTTCCTCGTCGATTTCCCAATCAACTCCGCCACTTCCGTCCTGCAATGCGCCCAAGTGGCCACCCAGGCGATTCTTAAGCACATGAGCTCCGATGGCTGCGTCATTGAATATTTCGGGCGGGGTGCAGCCACATCGCCGCCCACCGCCATCGCAATGGACAAGGGCGAGCGAAGCGGAATCGTAGTTAGAACCACTCACTCACGAACAGCAACGTCCGAATTCATTGAATCCAACTTCGCCGGACACGAGCGGATATCTGTCTCCTTTGGCCTGACGAGCACCCGGGGCATCGTCACGTGCTATCGTCCACGCCGCTATTCCACCAGAGAGCTCGATCGGCTCAGCGCCATTTGCTCTCAGCTGGCCGCCCTCTTTGAAGCAGTAGAACTGGAGTCCGTCGGCTCATCCCATGCTTCACGCCTGCTCCGAAGCGTCGGCACGAGCACATTCGCCCGCATTCTCGAGGAGTCAGGCTGGTCCAAGGGCCGCACTCTGCCGGTCCTGGTACGAGTGAAACGGCTGAAATTCGACTCTGACGCGGTGTCCAGACGCATCGCCCCCTACCTTCAGGAGCTGGCCGGCCCCCGATCCCTGGTCTTCACCGAAGGCCCCCTCAGCCTGCTCTTTATCGATACCCCCTCCGGCTCCGGAGAAGAGATCAAGGCGAAGCTGGAGACGACTCTTTCTGACCTCGACGAACACCGTGGCGTCTCAGCCTTCGCCGGCGTAGGTCCGCTGGCGCGGGACGTCGCCTCTCTGCAGCCAGCGCTCTCAGACGCCGAAACCGCACTGGCCTGGACAGAACTCGTCGGCAGGACATCCGGGAGACGGGTCACCTCTTTCAGCGACATAGAACACCTGCAGGAACTGCCCCTTGTTGGCGAGGGGATGTCTGCGGAGATCAGGGACGTGCTCGCGGAACTCAGGTCCCTCATGCACTACGATGCGGAAAATGGAACCCAGCTGGCAGAAACAGTCGCCATGCTCCTGTCCAATAAAGGATCCAGTGCTGACACGGTCTCCAAACTGCACATCCACCGCAACACACTCCGGCAACGGCTCCAGCGCGTAGAGCAGCTCATCGGTCATTCATTCGAAGAAGCCGGCGACTGGCTGCCCACGGGCATTGCTGCGCGACTGGCGATGCGCGAAGGCCACCGCGCGGTTCTTCAATGACGGCAACAGCGGCCGGGTCCGCTGAGGAATATTCGCGGGATCCCAAGGGCACCAGGCTGTCTATGGCACACACATTTGGATCTTAATGTGCAAACGGCACTGCGGTCCCGGCCATGGTGTTCGCTACGTTGAAGTTGTCCGCGTGGCTCCGGGGACTAAGGCCATGGGCCTTGGTGGCCGGGTTGCCCGCGCAGGAAGCCACCGTCCCTTCACAACCGGGGGTTTCGAAATCTGAAACTCCGACCGCCCGATAAGGAATTCGAGCATGACCAATCAGCCAAGCCTGCCCCGAGGTACCGGTACCCTGCAGGCACTCGTCATACAGCCAGATTTCCACTGCCCGCTGGACCGTCTCGGTGGTTGGCTGCATGACGAGGGAATAACCACCAGAATTATCCAGCCTTTCAGTGGCGACGTGATCCCGGACGTGATCCAGGAGGACGCCCTGGTGGTTCTTGGCGGAGACATGAGCTCCTTGGACGACCATGCCTATCACTGGCTTACCGACATCCGACGCCTTATGGCGGCCGCCGCCATCCAGAGGAAGCCCACGCTAGGGATCTGCCTTGGAGCTCAGCTGATGGCACAGACGTTCGGCGGGACCGTGGCTAGGGGAGACCAAGGCCTCGAGGCGGGGGTCGTAGAGGTGGCATTACGGCCCGATGCTGCCGAGGATCCCTTGATGGCCGGATTGCCGGGTCCCTTCTTCGCAGGCGCCATGCATGGGGACGTAATCGAACAACTCCCGCCGTCAGCGGTATGGCTCGGGATGACGGACCAGTATCCGCACCAGGCTTTTCGAGTAGGCGAGATGTCCTGGGGAGTTCAGTTTCACCCGGAGATCTCGCCGGTGGTCTACCGCCAGTGGTTGTCCCTGGTCAAGGAGAATGACACGGTTGCCGTGGAGCGGGCCGGCCGCGGAATGAAAGCATTCGAGAATCAAGACCAGATCGTGAGGGAGCATACCGAAGCGATGGCGCGACGCTTCGCCCACCTGGTCCGAACCACGGCAACGGTGGCTACTCAGTAACCAACAGTGCGTAGTGGCGCTGCGGCCGCGGGGTGGACGTAGGACACTAGCCGATGCAGCGATTCCTGCCCCTGGACCCATTGAGTCTGCGGGCAGGAACAGGCCCTTGCCAGTACCTCGTGCCCGGATCCACCAGTATGGAGCGGGGCAAAGCACGGCGTCTTCATGTCTGGCCCAGGACCTTGTCCCAGCTGGTACCGCCAGTTCACCCCAGAACGGGGTCAGGATACTTCCACAAAGGATGGTGCCCTCATGGTCAGCGGAGCCAGCGTTTCTCCGGCTGAATAGCTATCTGCGAAAACAGCCGCTCCTGCGCTGGTCAGAGCTACTGGGACATTTGCCCACATGTTGATGCCGTCTTCCACAGACACCGCCGGCAAGTCGAGATGGGCGAGGTGCACGATCTCGTTTCCTTGTTCGATGGACAGGCATGCCCCGTCGGGCCCGACTATTATTTTTGGGTTGCAAATCGAGACCGACATAAGCCCGTGATGGGCGAGGAAGCGGGCCTCTCCACCGAACTGGAGCACAAAGTTGTGCCCGTCAGAATGATCCAGGCTCCTGAACGGGAAATAGAACTGCCGGGTATTTGTCACGGCAGCACCCTCGCGCAGGAGTATGCGTCCATCGCGCATAGACTGCACGTACTGTACAAAGCTCTCTTTCACCGCCCAGGCCATGCCGAGATCTGCTCTTTCGACAGTAGGTTCGGACATCAGGGGTTCCTTCTCGTTGCCAGGTTGCACACGGCCGGTGGTGCTCCCGCTCCCGACACAGCAGAAATGGGAGTGGCTTACCGACTCTTCATATTCGACCATTGTCGCGCCGGCACAGATGATCGATATGTACTGCGGGCATAGCGTTCGCACCGGCTGTGTGCCTGGTGCCCATCCGGCGGACGGTGGGCCCCGCGGCCGGCTCGTTATTGAGGTCGACAGCCTGCTGGAGGGGCCCCGCCGCCACCGTTGGGGGAGGGGCGGCGATGGGCTCGATCAGTCAGACCGTTCCTGAATCAGTCTCAGCAGTTGAGTTGTTCCGGGGCGACGCACTCGTAGACGAGTCCAGGAGGAATCTGGTGGCTGAGCTCAAGGGTGTAGGACCAAGGGCCGTGCCAGGTGACAAGAACACCTGACGCTTCATCCTGAACTGTTTCAGAGCGCAGCCGAGTAATGGCTCTTGCTAACTCATTATCGTCATGCAGCCGTTCCAGAAGCTGTACGCGTCCAGGCGCGGCGGAGTGTTCGCACCTCATGGTGCAGCAGCATGCTGGAAGCCAGGGCAGAGGCTGGACCTGTCGGTTTCCCATCTATAGTCGACCCACACCTTGAAACCGTCTGCCCGGTGAAAGAGACGGCGGGGCTCGGCGCCGTCACTGTCGAGCCACAGGATTTGATCATCGTCGGTTACCGCGTCGACAACTCCGCGGCGGATCTCCTTATCCAGAAGTTTCACGATGACCAGTTGGCCAACCAGCGGCTGCCATTGGGGTTGCAGGTGAAATGCCATTTGATGCCGTGCCCCTTCCTATGGAGCGGGCTGTGCCTGCCTTCTCTCGGGCAGGCACAGCCGATGTCCTAAACCGTTACGAGGTCCTGCCAGTCGGCGAGGTCATGTCCATGGGCATCGCTGACAGACTTGTGGGTGACCTTTCCCGCCGCCACGTTCAGACCGCCCGCCAGAGCGGGGAGCCGGTCGAAAGCACCCTTGACGCCGTAGTTGGCCAAAGCAACCGCGTAGCGGAGTGTGACGTTGGTCAGCGCGTAGGTGGAGGTGTTCGGGACAGCTCCGGGCATGTTGGCCACGCAGTAGAAGATGGTGTTGTGGACCTCGTAGGTGGGTTCCTGGTGCGTGGTGGGGTGGGTGTCTTCGAAGCAGCCGCCCTGGTCCACGGCGATGTCCACCAGGACCGAGCCGGGCTTCATCCGGGCAACGAGGTCGTTGGTGACGAGCTTGGGGGCCTTCGCTCCCGGAATCAGGACGGAGCCGATGACGAGATCTGCATCGATAACTGACTTTTCGATCTCGTACGAGTTCGACGCCACGGTTTTGAGCCGGCCCTGGTACTGGGCGTCGAGTTCGCGCAGCCGGTTGATGTTGATGTCCAGGATGGTGACGTCGGCACCGAGGCCGAGGGCCATGGCGGCGGCGTTGGTGCCTGCGACACCTGCACCGAGGACCACCACTTTCGCGGGGCGGACGCCGGGTACGCCGCCGAGCAGCACGCCTTTGCCGCCGGCGGGCGCCATGAGGGAGGTCGCGCCGACCTGAACGGAGAGCCGGCCGGCTACTTCGGACATGGGTGCGAGCAGCGGCAGCGCCCGGCCTTCCTGCACCGTCTCATAAGCGATGGCCGTGACGTCGGAGTCGACAAGCGCCTGAGTCAGTGCGGGCTCCGCGGCAAGGTGAAGGTAGGTGAAAAGGAGCAATCCCTCGCGGAAATGGCGGTATTCGGACGCCACGGGTTCCTTGACCTTCATCACCATGTCGGCTCGGGCCCAGACCTCTTCCGCAGTCTCAACGATCTCAGCTCCGGCGAGTGCGTACTCCTGATCGCTAATGCCGGAACCAACGCCGGCACCGGTTTCCACGAGCACGTCGTGGCCGTTTGCTTTGAATTCATGTACGCCGGCAGCTGTGATGGCGACGCGGAACTCGTTGTTCTTGATTTCCTTGGGGACGGAGATGATCATGCTCACGCTTTCTGGGGAGATTGATGCTTGTGGGAAAAAGAATGACAGAAACTGCGGATTAGGCGTGTCTCAGCACAGGATCTACGGCAGAATGCCAGTAACCGGCAAATTCCTGCACTGTGAGGAGTATTACATGGTGTCCGACCCGCAGAAACTGCAGCAGGTGACTCTGGACGAAGTCGACCAGAGGCTTCTGGGTCTGTTATCCAAGAATTCAAGGCGAACCAATCAGTCGTTGTCGGAAGCCCTGGGGCTTGCGCCCTCAACCTGTCTTGCCCGCCTTAAGGCGCTTAAAGAGTCCGGGGTGATCAAGCGGTTCACCGTCGAAGTCGCACCCGAAGCGATGGGCCTGCCTCTCCAAGCCCTGGTTAGCGTGCGGCTTAGGCCTGGTGCCCGTCACCTCATGAACGCCTTCGGAAACGAGTTACGGGACCTTCCCGAAATCAAGCAGTTCTTCGTGCTCGGCGGTGCCGACGATTTTTTGATCCACATCACGGCCAAAAACACCGAGCACATCCGTCAATTCGTACTGGACCACTTGTCCTCGAATCCTGCCGTCGCAGGCACCCAGACCAACCTCGTGTTCGAACACGGTCATGGAACCGCCTTCGGGCTCTAGGTGGCCTAGGACAACTCGCTCGCCGTAGATGGCCCAGCCGAGGGTCATCCCGCGGTCACTCAAGCGCGCAGCAAAAACCCACTGGTGCCCCTAAGCCTCTTCAGGGACCGCAACCGTGCCGGCGCCTACGCCACCATGCTCCTGCTCGCCATTGGCCCGATGGGCACTTTCTATGTCATCACCCTCTACCTCCAGCAGGTCCAGCAATTCAGCCCGCTCCAGACCGGTGCTGCCTGGCTGCCGTTCGCTGCCGGACTCATACTGGGCGCCGGTAGTGCCCCGAAGCTTCTGCTGAAGATAGCACCGCGTGTCGTCGCTGCAACGGGGGCACTCCTCAGCGCCGTCGCTGCGCTCTGGTTTTCCACCATCGCCGAGGACGCCAACTACTGGCTCCACCTGGCACCGGCCATGTTCGTACTCGCCGGCGGATTCGGCCTGGGCGTCATAGCGCTCACACAGGCCGCCGTTTACCACGTCGACCAGGACAAGGCAGGGATCGCCTCGGCGCTGCTCAACTCAGCCCAGCAGATCGGCGTCGCTCTCGGTCTAGCCGTGCTGGCCGCTGTCGCGGCCACCATCTCAGCGCCGCACGAACGCGCCGGCGTCAGCCTCGGGGCAGCTCTCACAGCGGGTTACAGTACAGCGTTGCTAGTCGCCGCCGCTATTCTCGTCATCGCTGGAGTACTGGCCCTAACAACGCTCAATGGACACCCAACACCCGAAGCCGAAAACTCCGACACAAGCACTGACGAACTAACAGTCTGAGAGCCACTTTCTCTACGTAACAGCCTTTGGTAGGCGCTGGCGTTGTCAAACGCCAGCGCCTACTGGCTATGCGGCGTCTCCCACAGATCTTTATAAACGCCGATAACAGCGATTCCGTCAACAA